>JAYTWO010000263.1:0-3119 GCA_043743415.1 Planctomycetota bacterium | reverse complement strand
TGCGATCGCGACGAGATCCCGGTCGTCTCGCGGGCTGGCAGAGGCCGGAAATGGACCATCAAGGTGATGAACGCCCCCTGCGGATCGTCCACGGCAATCAGCGGGCAAGCGAGGGCTTGCCGCGATTCCTCCACCGCGTTACGGGGAATAATCAGCGCTCCGGGGGTGAGCCCCAGCAGTCGCTTCAACCGCCGAGCATTCTCGATATATGTGACGGTCTGGGCGGTCACGCAATCCAGCGCAGCCACGTCCCGAATCACGACGCTTCCATCGCCGGTGACTTCCCCGTGAATCAGACTGGCCAATTCGGCAACCGTGCGGGACATCAGGGCGGACTCCATTCCGCGAAGGTGTGTTCTCTCTGGCCTCGAAACCACCGGTGGCGAGGAACTGCGTTCTACCGGAAACGGGATGTTGGAGGCAATGCCGATTCCCATCCGATTGCACGCCAGAGTGCGAGACGCACTTTGCACTGCAAACCATTCAAGTTTGCGTGTCGTGAGAGAATTTCACACGACGAGTTCGCTGAATCGCCTGGTATTTGTGTTGCGGATGGCCAGGAGGCCGGGGAGGGTGCGGCGGGCGTGGGCGGTGAGTGGGTTGCGGTGGGTGCCTTGGACGCGGTCGATCAGGCCGTGGTCGCGGAACAGGCGGAGCAGGCGGAGCAGGCGGCTGACTTTTCCGGAGTCACGGCGGATGTCAGCGGGGTCCGACTTCTGGTTCATCCGACTATTTGGGGGGATTCCGAAATGCCTGACGGCATCTGGATTTACGGAGGCATGGCTCCGATGTCCAATGGGAAAGAATAAAGGAAGAATAAAGGTGTCAGGAACCGTTGATTGCCAGTAGACGTAGGTCAGGCTGTGCCTGATCGATCAGGCACAGCCTGACCTACGTCTACTGAGCGGGCAATGGCGGCGAAGTACTTCCGTCATGACCTTGTCTGTGGACAAGTGCGGATGAAGGCCGGTGACGACCGCGTGTTATTCGACAATGCCAAGCCGTTGCCGGTGTCGAAGAAGCGAGAGGGTTCCGATGCCGACCGCGGCCATGACACCATTTGCTTCTTCAACGATCTGCTGCCGTCCAATCTCGTTCGCGGTCGTCAGTACTTCGTGGTCGAGAGCACTCCAGAGTCGATCCGCATCGCCGAGACCATCGGCGGTGATCCCATCCGGTTCGCGAGCGACTCCGGCGCGAACACACGCCTGATCACCGACCTGTTTCAGGCCCATCTGGCGCTCTATGCCCCCGCCGGCAGCGGCCCCGGCAAGGGCGCGTTCGATTTTGGTTGGCTGCGAGAAGGTCATCGTGCGCGGCTGTCGGCTCAGCGCCCTGGGCGACACGATACCTAGTGTCCGATAATATCTTTTCCGGCCCGGTGCGGAGCGTCTCCCTGCCGCAAGGTTGCGAGAATGTTTCGATCCGAGATAATGTTGGACTGACGAACCTTGAGTCCTCACTGGAGAGAGAATCGAAATGAAATTCATCCTCGCCCCCCTGTTGCTCGCGCAACTGGCTCTCGCCTGCGGCATCGTCTCGGCCCGCTCCGTACTGGGTGCGGAACCGTTTGAAGGCTTTCTCGAAACACATTGCATTCGATGTCATGGCCCAGAGAAGGAAGAGGGGGACATCCGGTTCGACCGGCTGTCGCGCGATTTCAAATTGGGTGTGGACTCGCATCAATGGGCCGAGTCCCTCGACAAGGTCAACAGTGGCGAGATGCCGCCCAAGAATGAGCCGCAGCCATCGCAGGCGGAGATCTCGGCGTTCGTCACGAGCCTTGACTCGCGGCTCAAGGAGGGGCGAGCCGCGCGAATGGCGGCGCGGCCGGCGGTGGTGCATTATCGTCTGAGCCGGAAGGAGTATCAGAACACGGTCTATGATCTGCTCGGCGTGCGCTACGATCCGACCAAACCAGGTGAGTTAAACGAAGACACACTGTGGCACGGGTTTGAACGGATCGGGTCACAGCTGTCGTTGTCGCCTTCGCATGTGGATCGCTATTACCGCGCGGCGGAACTCGTGCTGGACCGGGCCATACCGCTAGAGTCTGGCGAGGCACGCAAGGTCCGCAAGACGGCTGCTGAGTTGCGTTACAACGGCGGGAAGACCCAGCAGGAGGCGCTCGACCGGTTCGGGATCAAGCGACCGCTGCGTTACCTCCTGTACCCTGGGAATGTGCAGAATGCACTCTCTTCCAACTGGTTCGGCAACACGGGGCCAGAGCATAGCGGGCTGTATCAGGTCCGTATTCAAGCCAGTGGCGTTCGCCCGCCCGGTGGCCAGCCCGCCCACCTGAGTATCGGCAAACGGACGGGCGAGGAGACGGTCGAGGGACTCATCGAGCTTGACCTCACCGCTCCCGAAGACAGCCCGCAGGTCTACGAGTACGAGGTGTTTTTGGAGATGCCCGCAGCCTTGGACTTCTGTGTGGTGGCCACGGATGTTGTGGACCGAAGAGCGGGGGCCGCCTTCCGGAATGCGCTCAATAGTGGCAGCTATCTCTTCACACACAGCAGTGAGACCCTGCTGCTCAATCCGAACGCTCCGCAGATGTTCGACGGAAAGGGGAACGGTCTGTTCTCGACGGTGCTGCTCGATTGGATTGAATGGGAAGGACCGCTCGTCACGGAGGCGGAGAAGTCGCGGCGCATGGGGCTTGTGCCTCCCGATGATGCCACGCCCGAAGTGGTGGCGGAGCATCTGGTGCGCTTTGCCGAACGTGCCTGGCGGCGACCGGTGCAGCGGGAGGAACTGGAGGTCTACTTGCAAGCGTATCGTGAGGAGCGCGAGGCCGGTGAGAAGACGGAGGATGCCTATCGTGTCGCCTTGCAGGGCGTGCTGACCTCGCGACATTTCATCTACCTCGTCGAGGGCGAACCGGTGGCTCGCGAACGTCTCACCGACTCGGAACTCGCCACGCGGCTCTCGTACTTCCTCTGGAGTTCGATGCCCGACGACGCCCTCTTCACCGCCGCCAGAAGTGGCTCCCTGAGTGCTGTACGACGGACTTCCAGTCCGTCGCCTACTTCGACGGACAAGATGTCCGTCGTACAGTCTGGCCTTGAAACAGAGGTGGACCGGCTCCTGGCCGACAGCCGCTCCCACCGCTTCAT
>JAYTWO010000262.1:0-1604 GCA_043743415.1 Planctomycetota bacterium | reverse complement strand
GGTCGACCCGCAAGCCGTGGCCTTGGTGCAGTTGCGGTACTTCGCGGGCCTGACCATCCAAGAGGCGGCGCAAGCCCTGAACATGTCACCCCGCTCGGCTGACCGGCTGTGGGCCTACGCCAAAGCGTGGCTCCGCGACGAATTGCAGTCGCCAGACTTCCAAGTGGAAGAACTTTAGAGAATAGTTGGCGTGAACTCGCCCGCCACGGCGCATGAACTTGTGGAGTCCAGCCGTTGGAGTCCAGCCTTTAGGTCGCCTGTTCTGCCATCGAGCGGTCGACGGAGGCAGCCTAAAGACTGAACTCCAATACCCCACACCAGGCACACCCGCCATGAACGAACGCCAAATCTTTGAAGCCGCTCTCGACATCGCCGACCTCGCTCGCCGCGCGGCGTTCCTGTCGCAAGCCTGCGGGGCCGACGCAGCGCTCCGGGCACGGGTCGATGCCCTCCTTGCCGCGCACGCCGCGGCCAGCCAGTTCCTCGAAACCCCGGCGGTCCAGCAACTCAACACCCTGCCCGACTCCAGCGGTGAGGACACCATGCAGCTCCCCCCCAGCCACGCTCCCCCCGCCGAGGAGGACGACAGCGACACCCCGTCCGGCCCCGACATCAGCTTCCTCTCCCCCTCCACCAAGCCCGGTTCGATCGGCACGCTCGGCCACTACGAGATCCTCAACGTCCTCGGCCAAGGGGCCTTCGGCATCGTCTTCCGGGCCTTCGACGAGAAGCTGCACCGGCATGTGGCGATCAAGACGATGAGCGTCCAGATGGCCGCCACGTCCCCGCCCCGCAAGCGGTTCCTCCGCGAGGCCCGCGCCGCCGCCGCCATCCGCCACGAGAACGTCGTCCAGGTCTACAGCGTCGAGGAACAGCCGCTGCCGTACCTCGTGATGGAGTTCATCGACGGCGAGACGTTGCAGCAGAAGCAACGGGCTCATGGCCCGCTCGAGCTGCCCGAACTGCTGCATGTCGGTCGGCAGATCGCCAGTGGACTGGCTGCTGCTCATGCGCAGTCGCTGATCCATCGCGACGTGAAGCCGGGGAATATCCTGATCGAGCGGGGGGCTGAGCAGAAGGTCAAGATCACCGACTTCGGCCTGGCCCGCGCTGCTGATGACGCGAGCCTGACTCGCTCCGGGATGATCTCGGGGACGCCGCTCTACATGGCCCCCGAGCAAGCCCTGGGCCAGACACTCGACCACCGTTCCGACCTGTTCAGCCTGGGCAGCGTGCTGTACGAACTGGTCACCGGTCGCCCCCCGTTCCGCGCCCCGAACACCGTGGCCGTCCTGCGCCGCGTCGTCGACGACACTCCGCGCCCGATCCAGGAGATCATCCCCGAGACCCCCGACTGGGTCGTCGCGATCATCAACAAGCTGCTGGAGAAGAAGCCGGACGACCGGTATCAAACCGCCAAAGAGGTCGCCGACCTCCTCGCCCGCTGCCAGAGCGAACTGCAACTGACCGGAAAGGTCACGTTCATCACCCCCCGAGCCGGAAGCGTCAGCGCCCGGAGCGAGTCACCCACGACCGCCGCTGCCGACCGTAGCAGAAGTCGTGAGACTTCTGCCGAACCTGGGAACAACGGCAGAAGTCTCACG
>JAYTWO010000261.1:0-3708 GCA_043743415.1 Planctomycetota bacterium | reverse complement strand
CGCACCGGATGGTCCGCCGCAATCACCTCATCCAACTTCGTCGCAAACAACACCATCTGCCCCCGCGACTCCGGAGCCCCCGCCCAATAATCCATCACCGCTCCCTCCCCCAAGGTCCAACAACTGGCGGAATGGTAAAAAGTTTGGCGATTAAAGCAACAGGCCGTGATGTCCACCGCTCGCGACCGCACTTATCCTTCTGGAGATTCACTTCTGCTCCACCGTGTGTGTTGTTGCCATCCCTACTATTCTCCTTAGAATGGAGTCGTCTCAGTTACTCGACTCTCAGGCTGTGAGATGGACCGCATCCTTGGGATCGCGGTTCAGGTCACAGACACCGGAAACACAGGAGCCGCCCCATGCCTTACACCCTGCCGCCACTGCCGTACGCCTTCAACGCCCTCGAGCCGCACATTGATGCGAAGACGATGGAGATTCACCACGGCAAGCACCACCAAGCGTACATCAACAACGCCAACAAGGTCTTCGAAGCTCATCCCGACCTCGGCAACATGCCCGTCGAGGAACTGCTCAAAGACCTGACCAAGATTCCCGAAGCCGTGCGTACCGCCCTGCGGAACAACGCTGGCGGTCACGCGAACCACGCTCTGTTCTGGACCGTCATCGGCCCCAACGGCGGCGGAGAGCCGACCGGCGAACTGGCGACGGCGATCAATGCCGCCTTTGGCAATTTCGCCGCCTTCAAGGAAAAGTTCGCAGCCGCCGGAACCACTCGCTTCGGCAGCGGCTGGGCTTGGCTGTCAGTGGCGAAGGATCACGGCCTCGTCGTGACCAGCACCGCCAACCAGGACAGCCCACTCTCCGAAGGCCAGACCCCGATCCTGGGCATGGACGTGTGGGAACACGCCTACTACCTGCACTACCAGAACCGCCGCCCGGACTACATCGCCGCGTTCTGGAACGTCGTGAACTGGGGCGAAGTGGCCAAGCGGTTCGCGGCCGCGAAGTAGGTAGGGAAGCTGTCTGCGATCAGCTTTCAGCCAGAATCCCGAGCCGAAAGCTTCAGCGCCCGGAGTCTTCCAGGTAGGACGGGCCCATTGGCCCGTCCTGCTTCGTTTCGGGTTCATCCGACTATTTTTGGGGGTGTCCCGTGACCGGGGTGGATTTCCAAGGCATCTCTCCGATGTCCAATGGTTGCAGGGAGATACCGCGATCTGCTGCAATGCCAGCGAAGAACTCGGAAACAACTCGCATGCCCCTCACATCCCACGGCCTCGGCCTCTGGCTGCTCCTCGCCGCGGCTGCGTTCTCTGTCGCGGATGACACCGCCCAGAGGAAGGCGACCGCAGCCCGCCTGACCCTGGCCATCGACGCCTCGCCGTCGTCCATGGATCTCTACTCTCAGCGGGGCGATGCCCGGTTTTTTCTGGGTGAGTTTGCCACCGCAGTGGCCGACTACGACAAGATGGTGGAGTTGAATGCTGCGGAGGATGCGGGTCACTGGCGGCGGGGGATTGCGTGGTTCTACGCGGGCGAGTACGAGAAGGCCGCCGGGCAGTTCGAGCGGTATCACTCATACGACAATGTCGACCGCGAGAACGGCATTTGGAGATACCTCTGCCAGCGGAAAGCGTTCGGACTGGAGAAGGCCCGTGCGGGGCTGCTCAAGTATGAGAAGGACGACCGCGAGCCGTTTGGCGATGTGTATCGACTGTTCGAGGGGAAGATCACCGCAGACGAACTGCTCGACAAGATTCGCCGGGCGAAGATCTCCGACACCGAGCGGGAGAAGCGGCTGTTCTATGCCGAACTGTATGTCGGCCTGAACGAGGCGGTGGAGGGCCGGGCCGACTCGGCGAAGTCGCACCTCTCGGCTGCGGCGAAGAATTCATGGGGCGAGAAGTCCGGGTACGGACCGAACTATATGTGGCAGGTGGCGAGGCTGCATGCGGAATTACTGGCCCAGCCGGTGGTGCCTGAGAAGGCCCAGCCGTGAAGGATTGTCGAGATCGACAGCCCCCACGCGAGCCACTCGATTCCGGTCCCCCCTCCCCCGCGATTGACGTGTTTTTTACTCAGTACGTGTTGCGGGGGAGAGGGTGGGGTGAGGGGGCAGAACACTGGGAAACGCCTTGCGAAAATCCTTTACGGCGTTGCCTGTTGGGTTGGATTTCCCTGACGACGTTTCCCAGGGTGCGCGACTTCGTCGCGACCCTGGGCTGTGATGGATAACTCTTTGGGGTACAGAGGACCACAGGGCGTCACAAAACTGCATTCGTCCGATGTGCCATGTTGGCCTCGGTGGAGTGGACCGCTTTGCGAGGCAGGCGAGTGGTCCGCTATGATCCCGCCTCGCACGATCCCGGGAGTTGGCTGCCGGGGGGATGTCTCGCTCGAACGCATACACTCGAAGTCTCATGGCCCGGATCAACGACAATTACCTCAAGCTGGCGGCTGGCTACTTGTTCCCCGAGATTGGTCGCCGCGTCAAGGCGTTCTGCGAGGCGAACCCGACCGCCAAAGTGATCCGCATGGGGATCGGCGATGTCACCGAGCCGCTGCCTGCTGCCTGCATCTCGGCCATGCACCGGGCCACTGACGAGATGGCTGTTCGCAGCTCCTTTCGCGGCTACGGCCCGGAGCAGGGGTACGACTTCCTGCGCGAGGCGATCGCCAAGCATGACTACCAGTCGCGTGGGTGTGAGATCTCGGCCAACGAGGTGTTCGTCTCGGACGGTTCGAAGTGCGATGTCGGGAACATCCTCGACGTGTTCGGGGCCGAAAACACGATCGCGGTCCAAGACCCGGTCTACCCGGTGTATGTCGACACGAACGTGATGGTCGGACGCACCGGCGTGGCCGACGCCAGCGGACGGTATCCGGGGTTGGTGTACTTGCCGTGTACGGCGGACAACGGGTTCACGCCCGCCTTGCCGCCGGGGAAGGTCGACCTGATTTATCTCTGCTCACCGAACAATCCGACCGGCACGGTGGCCAGTCGCGAGACGCTGACGAAGTGGGTCGAGTACGCCCGCGCGAACGAAGCGATCATTCTCTTCGACGCCGCGTACGAGTCCTACATCACCGACCCGCAGGTTCCGCACTCGATCTACGAGATCCCCGGTGCCCGCGAGTGCGCCATCGAGTTCCGCAGCTTCAGCAAGACCGCCGGGTTCACCGGGTTGCGGTGTGCCTTCACCGTGGTGCCGCAGTCCCTGATGGGCCGCACTGCCGAGGGAACACTGAAGGACGTACACAGCCTGTGGAACCGCCGCCACTGCACGAAGTTCAACGGCGTGTCCTACCCGGTGCAGCGCGCGGCTGAGGCGATCTACTCGCCGGAGGGATCGCAGCAGGTGAAGTCGGTCATCGCCTTCTACCTCGAAAATGCCCGGCTGCTCCGCGAGGGAATCGCGAAGGCCGGGGTGCCAGTCTTCGGCGGCGTCAACGCTCCGTACATCTGGCTCAAGACCCCGCGGGGGCTGAAGAGCTGGGAGTTCTTCGACAAGCTGCTGACCGAGGCCCACCTCGTCGGCACCCCCGGCAGCGGCTTCGGCAGTTGCGGCGAGGGGTACTTCCGGTTGAGTGCGTTCAACAGCCGCGAGAACACGATCGAGGCGGTGGGTCGGTTTCAGAAGCTGGGGTAATTCAGGGCCAGCGCGCACCCATGGGTAGTCTGCGGGCAATGGGAAGACTTGCGCCAGCGCCGATGGTTTGGTACACCTTGATCTTCCCGGATCGATCCCG
>JAYTWO010000260.1:0-6772 GCA_043743415.1 Planctomycetota bacterium | reverse complement strand
TAGCCGCCACTCGTTGTTGTTCGCCCCGGTGAAGGTCTTGGGCGTGGATCGCATCGCGGCCAGCATGTTGTTGTAGCCAAAGTAGCGTGCCCGTAGAGCCAGCAGGCGACCCATGGCGAGGTCGTACGCAGCTCGCCAACGCGGCTCGCGAATCTTGTCCCGATCCTTCTCGACGGATTCCAGCCCCTGCAGCAACCGCTTGATTTCATTGTCGACCACAGCCACGGGCTTCTGGGCCTCAATGATGGCCCCTCGCAGCACATTGTCGTTGTAGGCCGCAAACGCCATCACCGGCACGGGCAGACTGCTAATGCGGTTTTTCTCGTTGGTCGTGAGATCTGCGGTCATCACGAGGGCGGCCTTGGCGGGATTCTTGCGAATGTCCTCTTCAGCCAGACGCAGCGGACGGTAATCCGGTGCGTAATTCCGCATGATCTCCTTATCGAAGACCGGGCCACGACCTTCCGCCGCGATCAGATACATCCCGCCTGATTCCGCACACAGCCGAGTCAGCCCGTACGGACCATAGCTAGCCGACATACGATTCAGCCGCCAATCGCTTCCCTCACCCCAGCTCGGCAACTGCAGTCCTTCCGGGAAGGCCGATTCGGGGCCTTGGTCCACGGGGAGATCTTCTTCGAAACCGTCCTCATACACCCAGTGAATGAAGCCCTGCTTCTGTCCAAACACGGCGGCATTGCCCACGGTGAAGACGCGAGTCTTGGCCCGCTTGCAACTGGCGATCACACTTTCGAGGTGTTGTTCGGCATCGTCTCCGCGTTCGTCGGTGATGACAAAAACCAGCTTATTCCAAGCACCATCGTTCTTGCGGAAGGTCCGCCACTTTTCGACAGCTGTGCCGACTGCCTCAAAGACAACTTCCTTACCGGAGGTGTCATTGGGGATTTTCTGAACGAGGTCGACGAGCGGCTTCACGTCTCGGACCGGCTCGGGAGTCAGGATGTCGACCTTGGCTCCGTAGGACAGGACGGCGGTGTAGAGTCCGTCGGTGGCCTTTTCCTGATCCAACTGCTTGTAGACAGTCTCAAAGCGTTTCACGAGCTCTTCGCGACGTTTTTCCATGGAGGTCGAGGCATCGAAGACCCAGATCACCAAGGTCTGGCGTTCCTTCACGGACTGACGAATCTCAAACGTCAATCGGTCCATCACGCCGGTAGCCCCGCCGCCGACCTTGTCCACGACGCCAGTGCCGCGTTCATTGCCGCTGATCGTTTCGGTGAAGTTTGTATTCATTGACATCGTGACATCAGCGCTGGCCAACTGCGGAATCTCGGGATTGACCGCCTCTTGAACGCTGGATTGCAGCGGCTGACCTCCCCCACCCTGCGAAGAGGACATCGCCCCCGCAGCTGCGGATGAGGGGGACATCGACAGGGTCTCCCCATCGACACCCGCCTGGTCGTTGATGACCGAGTCGAGGATTTGGCCGATCGGATCGGTGACCTCGTCCATCACCGTGACGACATCCGTCGACGGCTTGGCGGACGTGACGGTCCACGCAATAAAGTGACAGGAGAGTAGCACGGCTCCATTCAGGAGGAGGCTGATGCCCCAAGCTGGCAAGTCACGACGCATATCGCTCATGTTGGCGAACTCCCGATCATTGATTTGGGAAGAATCGGATCAACGCACGTGCGCGGAATCTCCCCGATAGCCGCTTGAGTCTACCCTCGGATTCCTCCACCGGCAATCGAAATCCGGGTCGGGAGGGGTGCCACCGACAGATTTTCGAAAGAAAGCGGAGGGAGCAAACTCACCTTAGAGACCGCCAGAATCGACCCCTTGTTCGTGTCAATCACACAATTTCCTTGGTTTCGAGCCTAGAAATCGAACCAAAGCCCTCCACCCAGCAGATGGTCGTGTTTTCCGGGGAACGAATACTGCAACGCCGGGCCGGAGTAATACTGCATCCCGACCCGCCACAGGTGTTGGGACTCCGTGCCTCGCCATTGCCAGCCCGCCTGGCAATTGACGCTGGTCACATTGGCGAAGTCCTGCCGGGTGTGGCCGTTGATGGCCGCGAACGGAGCCCCCCGCAGGCCAAACACCAGCGGAGAGTATTGGAGGCCATACTGGAATTCGAAAGGCTCGGCCCCGTCCTCCGCACTCAGGGCATACGCCATCTCACCATATGTCTGCCAGTTTTCGTTGACATCGTAAGTCACCCCCGCGACGGCGGAATCACGGACATAGTTGAAGCGGTGGACCAGCGGATTCGCAAGCAGGAACTCGTCACCCAGATGCGAGCTAAGGTGGTAATACCCAGCCTTGATGTGCCACTGGTCAAACGCCCAGGTCGACTGGAATCCCGCCCGGTAGTCGGTCGCTTCAAGCATTGTGGATTCCGTGCCCGGCAACACCCGAGACAACGCTGCCCCCTCGAGGTCAAGCTGCCAGCCTTGGGGACGAAAGGCTCCGGTGGTGCCAAATCGCAGCAGTCCGACGCGGCCCCCCAGTGTATTCTCCCACACAGTGCGGCCCGACTGGTCTTTCGCCCAGAACGACCCCATCCGAGATTCCTTTTCCCCGGCCAGATACGACCGATACATCAGCCCCGAAGGCATCACCTGCCAAGTGTCCTGGGCGTAGGCATCCTGGTGGAAACCGGGGTCGAAATGGTCACGCTGCGGGGCCAGCTGCAGCGGGTTTTCGGCTGCGGGGGCGGGGTCGCGGAGATCGATCTGAGGGCGGTCCTGCTGAGTCAAGTCGTCCTCGAACGACTCCTCGTGCGGCTCGGCATCCTCGAACAGCGGCTCGGCGATGTCCCCCTCATCAGGAGATTCGTCTCTTGGCGGCGGCGGGACAAAGTCCGTCTCCTTATCGGTAAAGGCGATGTGCAGCCAGTTCCATTGCGGCGGGGCCATCCCCGCCCGAGGCGATTCAGCCCAGAGAGAGCTTGGCCCAAATAATCCGAGCCAGCACCCCATGCCGAACGCGACAGTGGAGCGGAGTTTCCTCGCAACCGATTGTGGCAGCTGATGTTGCATACGATCCGAGAGCGCATTGCCAGCGAGAAATCCCAGCCCCCCTGAGGAGTTCCCCGTCCAGCCGTACTCTCAGAATCGACGGTTATGCTTGGGAAAATCGTGACAACGATTGGTCCTGACGCAGGAGTCTCACGGATCGCACACGACGTAACGGATACCGTAATCGGGCAAACAGCGGGGGGTTTGCGGGTTGGGGGAAGCTGTTCGGACCAGCAACCCGAAGCGTCAGCGAGACGGATGTCTCTGGATGCACGGCGGTAGCTCGAATTGATTGAGAAGCATCAGCCCACGAAATGGCCCCGATGCCTGACGGTTCTTGGCGGCGCCCCTCGCTGCGCTCGGCCTTCGCTCACGCTTCGGGTTGCCGGACTGGCAGCGAACAGCCTTCATCAGTAAGGCGAGCGGCAACTCGTAATTGACCCGTGGGATAGGCTTCCAGCCTGTCGTTTCACTTAAGAATGACAGGCTGGAAGCCTATCCCACGGGATTGTTTCATCCGCCGATCGCCTAACGACACCGCCCGGACCGAATGGCCCGGGCGGTGACGATTGGGTGGCTCCCCGCGTTCTGGCGAACGCAGCGACGGGGCATTACTCTGCAAACGCGGCATCAAACGCCCGGCCCGAGGGGCGGAAGTCGATGTTCTTGCAGAACTGGGCGGCTTCGGCAGCACCGGCCTCGCGGTCCATGCCCGAGTCTTCCCACTCGACGGACAGTGGCATGTCGAAGCCGTACCCGGCTGCGTTGAGGGCGCGAATGATCTCTTCAAACCGCACCGCACCTCGACCGACTGATCGGAAGTCCCAGCCACGGCGAGCGTCGCCGAACGACAGGTGGCTCGACAGGATGCCGCTCCGCCCGTTGAGGGTCGTCGAGGCGTCCTTCATATGGACATGGAAGATGCGGTCGGGGAACTCGCGAATGAAGTCGACCGGGTTCACACCTTGCCAAATCAGGTGCGACGGGTCGAAGTTGAAGCCGAACTCGGGGCGGTGGTTGATCGCCGCCAAGGCCCGATGCGTCGAGTAGATGTCGAACGCGATCTCGGTCGGGTGAACTTCCAGCGCGAACCGCACGCCACACTCCTGGAACACGTCCAGGATCGGGTTCCAGCGATCGGCGAACTGCTGAAAACCCGCCTCGATCATTGACTTCGGCGTCGGTGGGAAGTCATAGATCAGGTGCCAGATGCTGCTGCCGGTGAACCCATTGACCACGCTGACGCCGAGCTTCTTGGCAGCCCGGGCCGTGTTCTTCATCTCTTCCGTCGCCCGGCGGTTGACCCCGTCCGGTGATCCATCGCCCCAGATCGCGGGCGAGAGAATCGACTTGTGCCGAATGTCAATATTGTCGCAGACGGCCTGGCCCACGAGGTGGTTCGAGATCGCGAACAGCTTCAGATCGTACTTGGCCAGCAGATCGAGTTTGCGGCTGCAATAGGTGTCGTCGGAGAGGGCCTTGTCGACTTCAAAGTGGTCGCCCCAGCAGGCGAGCTCGAGGCCGTCATAGCCGAACTCTTTGGCCTTGCGGCAAAGATCTTCCAACTTGAGATCGGCCCATTGACCGGTGAACAGTGTGACTGGACGACCCATGCTGCAGACCTCCTCAAGGTGTTGACTGGGAGCGAAAACGGAAGTCGCGCCTCCCACGCGATTCTGATGTCTGGGCATCTTTCCCGAATCATCCGCAAGTTTCAATCCCACGACCAGGGGAGAACGACAATCTCGCCATCGATCGCTCCCACCCCCGATTCAACGTGTTTGCTCACGTCCAGAATGTTGGCCAGCGGCACAAATCTCCAGAGCTTCCAGCACCCACTGCCCCCTGAAAGGCGATCGGCGGATGAAACAATACCGTGGGATAGGCTTCCAGCCTGTCGTTCTTAAGGCGAGCGGCATGAGAGCAATTGCCAGTGATCAGCCGCAGGGCGCATACCCACGGTTGAAACCGGACGCTAACGCGTTCCGGCTGATCGGTAGATTCTCATCTGCCGCTCGCCTAAGTGAAACGACAGGCTGGAAGCCTATCCCACGGGTAAAATACGAGTTGTCGCTCGCCAAAAGGTGACGCATCCCATCCCGCGCCACCCTGCCGGAGTACCCTGCTCGACCTCTCCGAATTTGTCCGCGCGACCGAGAACCAAGCTCAACTGGACTACACAAATGCCTCGGCGGATTACATCCAGAGCGTCGACAGCATGATCGAGGACGCAGTGGCCTGTCGCGAGGCGGGGTGGCCCAGACGTGGCTTTGAACGTCTGGGTGACGCAGGAACAAGAGGGATGGCCAAGGTGAGCCGGTTCTCCATCTCCTCTTGTGGCTCTGCCACCCAGACATCCAAAGCGATGTCTGGGCCACCCTGCCACACCACGGTGAATCAGATGCTTCGGAGCATGGTATTGTTGGCCTATTGTGTGTTGGTGATTCGCGATCTCAAGAACTCGACCGCTTCGGAAAATGAACCGAAGTGAGTGATCTTGTGCTCCCGAATCAGATCCTCGCACAGAGTTCGGTGTACAATGGCATCAGGCCAAAGATGGTCTTTTTTTTGTCGCTCATCAACTTGTTTTCGATGCTGCTGTTCCGGTGGGACGACAATCGCAATCTCATCTAAGCGGAGCCGATCATCTTCAAGAGCGTCTTTGATGGCAGTCGTACCAACGTACCAACAAACACACCGTCGATTTTCTCGCATGTAATGGAGGACTTTATCTATGTTTTGGCGATCCGGGGCCGTCCAATCAAACTTGCCATTTTTACGTTCTTCCTCTTTACGTACTTC
This sequence comes from Planctomycetota bacterium, assembly GCA_043743415.1. GTDB lineage: Bacteria > Planctomycetota > Planctomycetia > Planctomycetales > Planctomycetaceae > TH-plancto1. The sequence goes on along the minus strand of JAYTWO010000260.1, from coordinate 983 downwards.
CTTACTTGGATAATCAGCCAACGGATCACCATCAGTCACATGATTCTTGAAGAATGTATCGTTCTCGCAATGCCATGTTTTCCCGCTTCCCGTTGGAGCGATCAATAGAAATCCGGCCATGGTTTGCTCCTGACAAGTCTTCGACGAGGTGGCCCAGACGCTGCTTTGAGCTTCTGGGTTGTGCAACAACAAGAGGGTACAGGGAACACGCTGCTCTTCACTCCTCTTATTCCTTCGTCACCCAGACATCCAAAGCGATGTCTGGGCCACCCCGCCATTGGTTCCTGACACCTTTGTTTTCCACGGGGGGGGGCAATGGTGTCACAAGGGTGAGGTGTCACAAAGGTGTCAAGGTGTCGCAAAGGTGTCAGTAACCAATATCGGGCACGCCCACACGACGCAAGCTGCGATTATTTCGAGAACGGTTCCTGACACCTTCTAACACCTTTGATCTCCCTGACACCTTTGATCTCCCTTTTGATTCTTCACCTTTGATTCTTCACCTTTGATTCTTCCCAAACCGTTCTTCATCTGTTATATGGTTCCTGACACCTTTATTCCCCTTTCCCGAGTGGACCGTGCCGACCTCCCATGGAGGCGACGTCATGGCCTTGCAGCGCCTGCTTCCGGAGATCGTACTGCGGGTTCGGCTGCAGTTGCAGGAACGGGCGAGAGGGTGTTGTGGAGAGTCGAGAACTGGCAATCAACGGTTCCTGACACCTTTAGTCCTTGTGACACCTTTATTCCTTGTATTCCTTGCACAACGGGTGCATCCGCACTCATTTGAAAGGCAATCCACCGGGGAGGTCGGGGGTGGTGAAGTCGGTGCGGAGTTCGGTGGCGGTCTTGAGGCGGGTTTCGATGTCGGCGATGACGGCGTCGATGGCGGTGTGGTCGAGGGTCGGCTCGGTGCTGTTGAGCCAGGCGCGGCAGAAGCGGATGCAGCCGCGCACGAGTTCGCGGTCGAAGACGCTGCCACTGCT
>JAYTWO010000259.1:0-3253 GCA_043743415.1 Planctomycetota bacterium | reverse complement strand
CCTGACGGGGCAAGGGAGCCTGTCGGTCTCCAACAATGAGGTCAAAGTTCTTCGCGAGTATCTGATCGACAAGCACGGTCTGTTGTTCGCATCGAGCGGCAGTCAGCATTTCCACAATCAGTTTGTGGCGCTCATGAATCGCGTCCTGCCGGAGTCACGGGCGGTCCCGGTGCCGCTGGATGACTCGATCCACCGTGTCCCGTTCGCCATTCCGTCGATCCCCTATGTCGTGCCGCATGGAGGAAAAGAGCCGCTGGGTTGGTCCGCCGACGGTCGCTGGTTAGTCTATTACCATCCCGGCGACATCAGCGACGCCTGGGCCGATGGACACTCCGGTGTGTCTTCGGAGATCTACAACGGCTGCTATCAGCTGGGGGCCAACGTGATCAACTATGGCCACGTCGAATACGCGAAGTGGTTGCAGGCACGAGGGAAGAACCAATGACAAATCATGAGTTCGGGGGCGGGTCGATGGGAATCAAGGTCCGACTGTTGGCCTGCCTCTGCCTTGGCATGTGCGGTCTGATCTCCGCTCCAGTGTCTGCCGACGAACTCGATGAACTGCCCATCGAGGGGTGGAAGCAATTGCGCGAAGTCGAGCGCTACCAGCTGCAAATTGCGGAGAAGTATTGGCGCGAGCAGAACTGGATCACCGCAGCTGGGGAATACGAAAAGTTCATGGAGCTGTATGAGAAGAGCAGCGGGGCTCCGTTCGTTCAACTGAAGTGGAGCCTGGCTCAGGTGAAGCTGAAGAATCAAAACACGGCGATCAAAGAAGGCTTTCAGACCGTGATTGACTACTGGCCCGAATCGCAGCAGGCGATCGCGGCGGCGTACTACATCGGTCGCACGCAGAAGGAAATCGGTCGCACGCGGGAGTCCAAGGCGGCCCTGAAAAGTGTCGTTGCCAAACATCCTCAGCATCTCGTTGCGGTCTATGCGTTGAACGAACTGATCGATCTGGCGACTCTCGAAAAAGATGTCCCCTCGAAAGTGGAGCACTGGAAGAAGCTCACATTTGATCTGAAGCGAACACGGGACTCCAACGGAACCTGTGTGCAAGCGTCACAGCAGTTGGCTCAGCATTGGTTCCGCGAAGGTGCCTTTGATGATGGGGTGAAAGCACTGGCCACGACCTACAACGCCGTGCAATTGCCCTACCACGTGCATGCTTACGTCCGCAGCCCCCTCTCCGAACTGATGGCTCAAGCTGAGTCGAAGGCCAAGGGGGAGACGCTGGCCAATCAGGCCGTCGCGTGGCTGAAGCAGTCCACTCCGTCCGATCAGTCGACCCCGGAAGCCAAGCAGGTGGCTCGGCAGATTCTGTTCGGAGTCGCCGATCTGACAGCCCTCGCCCAACGCGATGACCAGGTGCCCGCCGCCTATGAAGCCATCGTGAATGCCTTTACCACGGACGACGAAGCCCTGGGTACTCTCGCAGCGTGGTACAAGACGAAGATGAACTACGACAAGGCCCGCGAGACCTATCGCCGTTACGCGGACAAGCATGCGGGCCTGAGTCAGGTCGGGTACAGCTATCGCGAACAACAGAACTGGCCCCTGGCCACGCAGTCGTATCAGCAACTGATCGGTCAGGACGCCGAACACAAGGTCCGCTGGAAGCCCGAACTGGCCGCGACGCATCGCGGGGCTCACCAGTGGCCGGAGGCCATTGCGGTCTATGAGGAACTCGTTCAGGACGACCTCGCCAACGCGGGTCGCTGGCGCTGGGAGGTGGCCTGCACTCACCGTGACGCCGGACAACTCAAAGAGGCCATCGGGCACTTCCGGCAGAGCGAGAATTTCCCGGAGAATTACAAACAAATGGCGTGGTGCCATCGCCAACTCAAGCAGCCGAATGAGGCCATCACACTCTACAGTCAAGTCACCACGGACCAAGCCTCGGCCCCGTGGGCACTCCTTCAGATCGCCTATACTCGCGAAGAGGCGAATCAGATCGAGACCGCCATCCAGGCGTTCCAGCAGGTGTGTAAGAAGTTCCCCAAGGACTCCCACGCCAGCACAGCCCACGCCCACTTGCAGCAGAAGTACAAGATCAGCGTCACACTCGGCGGTGCCAACGAGGAATGACCCACCCCGCGTGGCGAGTGACAATGCAGCCTCCGCTGGCGATGGACCACGCCCGCCCAGCATCTGTACGACGGACTTCCAGTCCGTCGAGTCTTCCCCACGACGGACTGGAAGTCCATCGTACTCGCCGCTCCCTCTCAATCCAGAAACCCGTAGGTCAGGTTTCACCTGATCGCTCAGGCACAGCCTGACCTACCTTGCTGCACCCCCGACAACCTGATGACTCCTATGGATCGATGTTCGTCGATTCGGGAGGCGGCGGGGGCGATTGGGGACGGAGGACGAGGATGGCCCGCTGCCGGTAGCGACCGGTCAAGTTGTATTGCAGGCCGTCGGCCTGAAGGTTCGATGGGGCGGGCAGGGACTGACCTTTGCGCAAGGTCGACTCCACAGACTCAGTCTTCTGGCCGGGTTGGGTGAAGGGTTGATGGTCAACACTCTGTTGCTGCTTGAGGGCGTAGTTGCCTCGAACGGAGTTCTTCGGCAACTGGAGCTGGTGCTGCTTGATTTCGGTATACAGCTCATCACCGTGCTCGACGACGAGGGAGTTCCCGTTGATGAGGGAGGTGAGTTTCGACCGACCCAGCGACTGATCGGCCATTTTCTTGTCGGCGAGATTCACCGAGTCGGCCACATCTGCCTGTGGTTCCCCAGGCTGGGACTGCCGATGCAGCGGTTTGCCTTTCGCCGCAACGCCTTCTCGCGCGTGGCCGAGGGCGTCGGCCCCGGCGCGACGATCCGCCCCTGCCTTGGAAGCTGCGGACGGCTTGGCGGGGGCGAGAGCCGCTGGCGGTGCTGCACCAGCGGCGGGATTCAAGGTCGCATTCTCTGCGACCAGTTGAGTCTCGTCGTCCGCTTCGTAGGGCATGATGGGTTCAACATTCAGACCGACGACTTCCTTGAGATTCTGGCATTGCACAAGGGCGGTGTTGAGCGACACCGACTCAGCATCGACGAGATAGACCTTGATGTTGGAGAGGGGATTGGCCTTGGTGAGGCGGGCCGTGGCATTCCGTTGTTCAGTCTCAGCCGTCGGGTTCAAGGGGACGATCCCATGCTCCTGGAGCAGGATCTCGACGTGGTTGGCCGTGCGGTCGACATCCACCACGGTGTAGTCGGCGATCATCGGCACATCGCCGCCCTCGACCAGGCGGCTGATGAT
>JAYTWO010000258.1:0-10498 GCA_043743415.1 Planctomycetota bacterium | reverse complement strand
AAGGTCACGAAGAGAGTTCGAACAAGACCCTTCGTTTCCTTCGTTGCCTTCTGTTCAACTCCTGCGAGTGAAACGGGAAGTTGTTTTGGACCATGTCCTAAAGTCAGTGCCATTGGGCGAGCGCGGTGTCGCTCACAGAGAACGGAATGAATTCCGTTCTACGGCAGCTTGACGGGGAAGTTCGCGTTGTCATCAATCTCGCGCCGCAGGATCTCCTCGGCCGCTTGAATCACCTCGGGGCGTTGAGCGGCGAGATCGTTCATCTCGCCGGGGTCTTGGGCCAGGTCATACACCTCCCACGGCTTGACCTGCTGCGGTCGCTTGAGGTTCGTCCGCACGGCCTTCATGTCGCCCATCCGTACGGCCACTTGACCACCGTATTCGGGAAAGACCCACACCAGCGGGTTGCGTGGGGACTGATCTCCCTCTCCGGTGAGGGTCGGGAGCAGGCTGACGCCATCCATTCCCGGCGGGATGGGGAGTCCCGCGGCTTCGCATAACGTCGGGAACTGGTCTGGGAAGTACGTGGGGTATTCGTTCGTCGCTCCGGGGGCCACTCGACCCGGCCAACGGACGATGAGGGGCACGCGGATGCCGCCTTCGTGGACGCTCCCCTTGCGATCGCGCAGGCCACCCGTGCTGTTGAAGAAATTCGTATCCGCCCCGCCGACTCCCAGCTCCTCATCCCCCGCATGGAAGTGCGTGGCCCCGTTGTCGCTGGAGAACACCACCAGCGTGTTCTTCCCCAGATCGAGTTCATCGAGCGTCCGCAGAATGGTCCCGACATGCTCATCCAGGCTCGTGATCATCGCCGCGTACCCGGCATGCGGGCGAGGATGCGGCGTATACCCGCACTGCCCGCGATACGGCCGCGTGTCCCACTCAACCGGATAGGTCTCGACCAGTCGGCGGGGCGGCTGCATCGCGACGTGCGGTTCGATGAACGGCAGGTACAGGAAGAACGGCTGGTCACGATGGTCCTTGAGGAACTCGACCGCCTCGGCCAGCATCAGAGCCGGGGCGTACTGCTGGCCTTCCCAGTCTTCGTAGTGGACCTCGCCCTCGGGTTGCTTCTTGTGGCCGGGGACGCCGGGAGTGTTGATCGTGATCTTGTCGGTGTTTCGCCAGAGGTGTGGCGGGTAGGAGCTGTGCGCGACCGACTGGCAGTTGTAGCCGAAGAAGTGGTCGATCCCCATGTGGTGCGGGGCTCCCGTCGAGTCGACCGGCCCCAGCCCCCACTTCCCCATCGCCCCGCTGACATAGCCTGCCGCTTTGAGCGTCAGCGGCAGCGTGACCGTCCCGGCGGTGAGGGGATGCTGCCCCTCACCCGGCTTGCCGTCGGCCCCGGTGGCCTGCTTGTTCCCTCGCACTTGCGCGTGTCCCAGATGCAGGCCGGTCATCAGCGTGCAGCGCGACGGGGCACAGACTGGTGCCCCCGAATAGGCATTCGTAAACCGCATCCCCTGACTCGCCAGCCGGTCAATGTGCGGCGTCCGAATCTTCGTCTGCCCATAACAGCCGAGTTCCCCCCAGCCGAGGTCGTCGGCCAGGATGAACACGATGTTCGGACGCTCGGCGGCGCGAGCCAAGGTCAGGTTCCCGCCGAGGCTCCACGACAACAGGACGATCACGAGTGACCAGAGCTTCGTGAATGAGTGCATCATGAACGGGGGCTCGTTACGGTGGGAATAGAAGTCTCACGACTGTGGTTACGGAGTGGTCCCCGGCAGGACATTCGGCGTGGACTCGGGCAGCGGTCGGGGAGCAGTGCCGGGCTGGCTCTCCGTGTCGGCATCCGGCAGGACATTGGGGACCGCACCGGGAAGTGTGGCTGGCTCCGGATCGGGAGCCGGAGCCGGGGGGGCGGCACCGGGGAGCCCCGGAGCTTCGGCGGGTGGAGCTTGGTTGGGTGGCTTGGGCAGGCCCAGGGGAACCTCGGAGGTGGTGGCCTCGACGGGCTTGGGCTTCTCGTTGCTGCGGCTCAGCCAGGACCAGAGTCCCGTGATTCCGGCCAGAACGGTCACGATGGCCAGCAGCAGAGCCAGTTGATTCTTGGGGTTTTCGAGCGGGTGGGGAGCCTCCTCGACCCGCTTCTTCTTCGGTTTGAAGACGAAGGCGGGCGGGGGCGCGACATCTGAGTGGTTGTCGGGAACCGTGAAGCTGTAGCTTTCGACATCATCGCTGGCTGCGAGGGGATGAGCTTCCGGTTCCTGAAGGGCCTCGGCGGGGGGGAGTTTGTCGTAGCCGGAATGGCTGGGCGCGGGGAGGGCGTCGCTCGCTTCGCCAAAGGCTTTGGCCGGGGACATGGGCCGCTTGAAGCCGGGATCGTGCGAGACCACGACCTGCATGGGAGCGTCGTCATCGGATGCGGCCAAGGGGTTGCCAGCGGCCTGAGACAGCGGAACTCCCATCAGGGGCGGAGGCGGAATGATGAGAGCCTGCTCACACTTGGGACAGGTCACGGTGCGACCCGCCCGGCTGGCGTCGCGAGCCTCGAGCTTGGCCCGGCAATGGGGGCAGCCGAAGAAATATCCCGCCATGAGTGACCTCGATCGTGGAGCCTGCTGGAGCTGGAAGTCCCGCGATCATATCAAAACCGGCGGGCCATGCTGTAGCGCGCTGGCGGGCTGGACGGTTCCGTGTGCGCGTCCCAAGTGTGTGTGGCGCAGCCCACCGGGAGGGCGAGGCTCCTCTCAAGCCGCTCCTGCCAGACAGCGTCCACCGCCGCTGGCACGCTCCGCTTCGCAGAGCCTTCGCGTCGCAGCTAAACGGGGGTTGGCGGGGTGTCCCGCATGATGTGCGTCTCACGACGCGGAGCGTCGGGCAACTCTCACGACGCGGAGCGTCGGGCAACTCTCATGGAGCGGTCGAGACGGAGCCGTTTCCGGGCGATTGTGCCGGACTGGGCGGAGTGACCAGCGGCGGGGCGGGGGTTTGAACGGGCGGCGGGGGGGGGGAAGTCGAGCGGTTCAGCCAGGCCCAGGTTCCGCCGCACACCGCCACACCGCAGACCACAGCCAAGGCCCACGAGCCATACGGCGAAGGCGTCTGGGGGGTCCGTTCCAGATAATCAATCCGAGCATTCAATTCGGGCCACAGACTGTCCGGGATGTCGAACGTCGGGTCGGGATCGGTGGCTCCGAGGAGGACCATCGAGGACTGGAGCGATTTCGATTTTAGGCGGCAATCGGGACAAGTGGCGATGTGACGACGCAACTCCTCAATGCGCGCGGGATCGTCGAGATCGTTCCCGACCCACAGCGCCAATTCGAGTCTGACTTCGTCGCAGTTCATTGCAATCACGGATGAGGTAGGGAGTCGGGGAGAGACTCTGGCTGATGGCTCAAGTCTTCGGTTGTCGGCGGGTCCAGGCTTCTTGAAAGCGGTTCCGGGCCTCGGCCAGTCGCCAGCGGATGGTGGCTTCCTTGCGGTCGAGGATGGCCGCGATCTCGCTGGATGAAAACCCTTCCAGATCCCGCAGGATCAGCACCGTGCGGAACTGTTCCGGGATCTGGTCGATCACATGGCGAATCTCTTCGTGCAACTCCTGTTGAACCTTGGGGTCGGCTGTGGCGGGGTCGGGGGAGCGATCTCCGGCGTAATCGGTGAAGAAGAACGACCAGATCCGCCGCCGTCGCTTCTGCCGTCGATGATAGTCCAGCGTGAGGTTCACCCCAATCTGGAACAGCCACGGGGCAAACCGTCTTGACGGATCGAACTGGCCGATCCGCTCGTAGACGCGGAGGAACGTCTCCTGGGCCAAGTCTTCCGCGATATCCGGGTCTCGGATGAAGCGCCCAATCACGCGCAACAGACGCCGCTCGTACCGCTTGACCAGTGCCCCAAACGAGTCGCGCTTGCCGCGCCGGGTCTCTTCGACCAACCGGGCATCCCCCGCTCGGTCGTCCCCGTCGACAGTTGTTTCGTCTGGAACCATCATTCGCCGCTGATCGGTCTTCATGTCCGGCTCCCATGGAGTCTCTGGCCGGTCTCAACACCTCTGTTATAGGGGGGATACGCTCAACGCAGGAGAGGTGTGGGAGGAATTCAGAGGGATTGTGGAAGTCGGTCTGTCAGGGGCAATTTGCTCGAACCTCTCAGTGGTGTTGTCGTAACACATATTAAATCCATGTGTTACGACGATTGCACGACTCGCGTCTGACGTTTTCGCCCGCTGGAGAGTCATCGAATCGAGGCCAGCGACCCAGTTCCAGAGGCGTCCCTCCCCCATAATCTTGTGAATCCGACTTCAAGATTGTGTCCCCTGCGGACGGTTCGCGAGGCATGGAAGAGAAGTGGATCACAAGATCATGAAGTACAAGATCATGGGGAGTTGGCCCGTGCGGTGGCTCCCCGGACTGCGTTTGAGGCTGTGCCCCGCTTGGCATCCGTTCCCCACGGCGATGTAGAACCCCTTCAGGGTTCGTTCTATACCGACATCTCCACCCAGGGTAGGCTCCCTTCGGTCGCCAAGCCTGGGCTATTCGCCGTAACCCCTGCGGGGTACAGAACTGTTGCTCGTTGTGCCTTCTGGCGGATCGCGGTCGAATACCTGTTTGGATTGCAGCCATTAGGGCTGAGTTGTGTCTTCTGCTCGTCAACCATTTTCTGAAAAGCTGCACAAGCTGGAGCGAGTTTGCCGATAACTCCGATTGAGTGTGCCATTGTGCGCGAATTTTCCAGCATCGGGGGGCAACCGGCTGGATCGATTCAAGCAGAACGGCACCAGTGCGAGGCGCGGAAACCTGCCACCCTCAGTCCGGAAAGCTGCCACTTCATGTCAGGTCGCCCTCATTTTGTTCGTCGCCATGCGTGGTCCCTGGCGGGCGCTCTTGCTACCGCCCTGCTGGTCCCGGCATTCGAATGGAGCGCGCTGGCGGCCCCTCTTCATGAGGAAGAAGAGGTCGATCGGCCCAGACAGTCGAGTTCGGGACAACACACCCCCGAGAGTCTGGTCAATCTGAACCACATGTCGACCCCCTGGACCAAGGTGCTGCAACACTTGGCGGACGGCACCCACTCGACGCTGGTGATGCACGACGCCCCGCCGGGTCGGTTCAGCCGACATGACTGGCGCAAGCACACGCGGACGGAAGCGGTCCGCATTCTGAACCGCGATCTGGAGAAGCTCGGCTACAGGATATTGGAGAAGGGGCAGTTCCTCACGGTGATCGAGGTTCAACAGGCCCACGTCGACTACGAACGTCCCGTGGTGGGAGAGCGTCGGGCTCCGGTGGTCGTTCAGGACCAATCGCCGAGCGAATCCGCCCCCGAAGAACCCACAGATGAGATCCGGGTCGTTCAACATGAGCGGCCGATTCCGGCTCGCCCCGCCGCCTCCCGCGTCACAACGATCCAACCCGCCCGCAGTACCAACGACCAGCGCGTCGTGCAGATCCAGCATCTCGACGCCGATGAAGACCCGGCTCCCCCCAGCCAACCGAGGGTCACGACCCCCCAGGCCGAGACCGAAACCCCCGAGGCGCTGACCTCGGTCACCATCAAGCCCACCAAACGCCGTGCGGCCGACATCGCCAAGCAGATCCACACCGTCTACGGTGATCGCTCCCAACTGGCCGATGCCGGGCCGCACGACCTCCCCGCGTTCATCGTCTCAGAAGCCCGGGACAAGGACGCCCCCGACAGCGGTCATCCTCTCCGGCCCCAGTTTACGATCGAGATCGACGCCGACCGCAATGAACTGATTCTCACGGCAGGGGCCGATCGGGTGGCCAGCCTGGAGAGCTTGATCCGGGCACTCGACAAGGTGCCGCAAGCTCGCGGTCAGAAGCAGGAACTCGTCGCCGGAAACGCAGCTGCCGTCGCCGAAAAGCTGCAACCGCAGTTGTCGGAGCTGGTCGCCAATAAGCCCGCGGGAGCGGCCAAGGCCCCGAAGCGTCGCAGCCCAGCCCTCGCTCAAGGAGAGGGGGAGCCGAAGGCAGAGACCCCCGCAGTCGGGTCGCCCGAAGAACTGTTCAATCGAGGAAGCAAGTCCACGACGGAGGCCGAAGGGCCTCAACCGGGGGCGATGAGCGAGGCAGGGCCGGACAGCGAGTCCCCACAGGATTCGTTGCCGGCCCTCCTCGATACTCTCAAGGGCGATGTCTCGCTCGAATCGATGCCCGATCTGGATCTGCTGATCCTGCGAGGCAACGAGAAGGATGTTGAAGCGGTGATGAAGGTCATCCGCACGATCGAGCAGATGGCCGAAGGGAGTACGCCGGAGATTCACCTCCGCCGACTCGAACATGTCGATTCCCAGTCGCTGGCCACTCTGCTGACCTCCGTGTACGAGCGGATGACCACGCTCCGCAGCACCACCGCTCAAAAGAGCGAGGCCCAGATCGCGGTGATCCCGGTCGTCACGCCCAACGCGGTGCTGATCCTGGCACCCGCGAACGCGCTGGAGTCGGTCCTGCAACTGACCGAGGAACTCGACAAGGAAGTTGACCCCCAGCACCAGGTCGAGGTGTTCCCCCTCGAATTCGCGATCGCCTCGCAGGTCGTGACCACGATCGAAGACTTCTATCCCACCGACGCGACCGCGCGGCCCGGGCTCTCGGCGCGCATCCGCATCTCGGCGGACACCCGCACGAACTCGGTGATTGTCCAAGCCCAACCGCGCGACATGGAGGAGGTCCGCTCCGTCCTCAAGAAGATCGACCGCGACGAGGCCGGTTCCGCCGTCCAGGCCAAGATCATCAAGCTCAAGAGCGCCAACGCCGAAGAACTGGCCACCTTCCTGCAAGGAGCCTTGTCCTCCATCCTCACCGGTCAGACCACCACGGGGCAGGGCGGCGGAGGAGGAGGCGGCCAGAACAGTCAGCAGCTGCTCGAGACGAAATCGGTGGTGCTGGAGTTCCTGAACCACGACCAAAGTGCGCAGGAACTGATTCGCTCGGGCCTGCTCACCGATGTGCGTGTGAATGCCGATCCCCGCACGAATAGCCTGATGGTGACCGCTCCCAAGCAGAGCATGATCCTGATGGAGGCCCTGGTGAATGTGCTGGATCAGCCGAGTTCCGCCTTGGCGGATATCAAGATCTTCCAACTCAAGAACGCTGACGCGGCCGATGCGGTGACGCTGCTGGAGACCCTCTTCACCGAGGACGCTAACACCCAGAACGGAGCGATTGGGGTGCAACTGGCGGGTGCCACCGACGCGGGCAGCAACCTGGTGCCGATGAAGTTCTCGACCGATGGCCGGACGAACAGCGTCATTGCCATCGGCGGGGCGGACGCCCTGCGAATTGTCGAAGCTGTGCTGTTGCGACTGGACGACAACGACGCCCGGACGCGAAAACCCACCGTCGTGAAGCTGAAGAACAGCTCAGCAGAAGATGTCTCACTGGCGCTGAATCAGTTCCTGCAATCACAACGCGAACTGGCCCAACTCGATCCTGACCGCATCAGCAGTTCGCAACTGCTCGAACAAGAAGTGATCGTGACGCCGGAGTTACTGAGCAATAGTCTGATTATCAGTGCGACGCCACGTTACTTCGATGAGATCATGTCCCTGGTCAACGAGTTGGACCGTGAGCAGCAACAGGTGTCGATTCAGGCTCTGCTGGTGGAAGTGACTCTCGAAGACAACGACGAGTTTGGAGTCGAACTCGGGTTCCAGGACTCGCTGCTGTTTGACCGCAGCGTGATCGACAACATCCTGACGATCCCGGTGACCAACACCGCACCGAACGGGGTGCAGACGACCACCAACACCATCATTTCGCAGTCGGCGACTCCGGGCTTCCCGTTCAACAATTTGCCGCTGGGCAACAATACCTCGGTGAAACCAGGCCGGGTCGGGTCGCAAGGGTTGAGCAACTTCGCACTGGGCCGGACGAATGGCGACCTGGGCTACGGGGGCTTGGTGTTGTCGGCGAGTTCGGATTCGGTCAACGTCTTGATCCGCGCCTTGGCTTCCCGGAGGAATGTGCGTGTCCTAAGCCGTCCGTCCGTCACCGTTCTCGACAGCCAGATCGCCGAGATTCAGGTCGGGCAAGTCGTCCCGGTCACGGATGGCGCGACGATCGGCACCGCTGGCAACGTGATCCCCACGATTACTCGCGACAACGCGGGGATCATCCTGACCGTCACGCCGCGCATCAGCCTGGAGGGACAGGTCGTGATGGAAATTGCGGCGGAGAAGAGCGAGTACACGGGAGCCGGAGTCACGATTCTCACCGATGCCAACGGTCGGGATGTCACCTCGCCGATCAAGGAAATCACGACCGCCAGCACGACGGTGAAAGTGCCCGACAGTCAGACCATCGTCCTCGGCGGGATGATTACGAACACCGATGACACGGTCGAGCGCAAGGTGCCCTGGCTGGGAGATATCCCGCTCATCGGTGCCGCGTTCCGGTATGACTCGCACGCCCACCGCCGCACCGAGCTGTTGATCTTCCTGACCCCGCGCGTGATCCGTTGCGATCAGGACTCGGAGCACATCAAGCAGATCGAAGCCCAGCGGATTCACTTCTTCGAGGACGAGGCCGAGTTGATCCACGGGCCGCTGTTTGCCATCCCCGGCGAATCCGGTCCCGTCGCGGAACCCACCTGGGAGGCCACGATGCAACCGCTCCCACTGACCCCGGAAGCCGTCCCCGCCCCCACCCTGGCCCCCACCCTCGCTCCGGCCCAGAACTTCGAAAACCCGTCGTCGCAGCAGATCCAGCAGATGAGGGGTGAGTCCATCGAGCCAGCCTCCTCGAAGCCCGTGGTCAAGCCTCGGCACTTCTTCAAGAAGAGCTCGAAAGCGGTGCGTTGAGCGAAAGAACCCTCAGTCGTCATCCAGAACAAGCCCACCAGTTGCAACCGATGGGCCATCCCTCTTCATCTGCGTTCATCTGCGTTCATCTGCGGCAATTCCCCCTTCCCATGAGCCCTCACCGTGACTGAAGCTCAACTCAATTCCCTGTCCGAGCGAATCATCGGTTGTGCCTACACTGTCTCCAACACCCTGGGGACTGGGTTTTTGGAAAAAGTCTTTGAGAACACACTGGCTCATGAGTTGCGTCTGTGTGGATTCGCGGTGGAATCCCAGCTCCCCATGCGTGTTGAGTACAAAGGAGTTGTCGTGGGCGACTACTTCGCCGACCTGCTGGTGGCTGGAGAAGTGCTCCTGGAAATCAAGGCCACAAAAAGCAACCATGATGTGGTCACGGCCCAGTGTTTGAACTCTCTCCGGATCAGCGGCAAACCACTCTGTTTGCTATTCAACTTCGGTCAATCTCGCATCGAAGTTCAGAGATGTCGAGCGGACTCGTTTCAAAGACAACAGGAATGATCGCCGCCGATGAACCCAGCCATTCAATGGCCCTGTATTGTCTGGATGGCTAATGAAGGTGTGGGAAGCAGAGAAATGGCCGCAGATGAACACAGATGAACGCAGATGTTGAGGGGCGGTGAGAGAGAATGCACCCTCAACCCTCAACCCTCAACCCTCAACCCTCAACCCTCAACCCTCAACGATCCCCCCCCCATGCTCCGCACCCCACTCCTCACCTGCCTCGGACTGACGCTCCTCTTCGCGATGGGGTGCAGCTCGGTTCCGCTCTTTGGCACACGAGTCATTGAGGCGGATGCCAAGCACCCGGTGGGCGAGATCCTCTGCATTTGGGAAGCGGCTGAGGGGCGCGGGCTCGACAACCATCCCTGCCGAGGTTTCGGCGGGCAGGTCTTATTCTTTGCCAACGGACGCAAGGCTCCGGTCAAAGTGAATGGCGCTGTCCGCATTTATGTCTTCGATGAAGAGGGCGTCAACGGCGACCCCGCCTTGCCGCTCCACCAGTTTGATTTCCCAGCCGCCGCCTGGAATGCCCTGATGCGGCCTTCGAACTTGGGAACTTCGTACCAGATCTTCGTCCCCTACACCCGCAAGGGCCAGCACCAGGCGACCTGCTCGGTGCGTGTCAGCTATACCCCGGAGGGCGGCATGCCCGTCTACTCCAAGACCGCCACCGTCGACCTGCCGGGTATGGCCCCCTTGCTGAAGTCGGAGGACAAGCCGGTCCAGACCGTGTCGCATGCATCGAGTTCCAGCGAGGGGCAGGGGATCGTCACCGCTGACTGGTCCGATCTGCTCCACAATCCGGACTCCGCCTCTCAGTTGGCACCCTCCCAGACACCGGGGATTTCATTAGCCACCCACCAGCAGGCCACCCGTCAGACCCACCACTTGCAGGCCCTGCGTCAGGCCGCTGATCAGGCGAATCACGCAGCTCCCGCCGAGCCTCCGCGCGAGCTTCCGGTGACCGCGACGAGCCGGAAACTCAAACCATTGCACCCCTTGGCACCTGCCGCAGAATTGGAGGCCCCCGGGAAGGTGATGCCGGAAATTGCCGATTCCGCCGCTCCGCCCCCCGCAAAACGCCAGCATCCCTTGGCAGACTGAGACTCCGATTGATCTCGCGGAGTCGAAAAAACTGATAGAATCATCGTGAGCGGTACGGCAGTGTCGCCTTTCGCTCCGCGAAAGAACGTTCTTTCGCGGAGC
>JAYTWO010000257.1:0-8702 GCA_043743415.1 Planctomycetota bacterium | reverse complement strand
ATCCCAGTCGACCTCGGTGATGAAGCGGTTGAGGCAGGACTGGTCTGACATGTCGGCGAACTCACGATGGATGCCGAGGACCGTCTTGCGCTCGGCGATTATGAGTCCCGTCATGGACTCCCCGAAATGCCGCAGCAGCAGCTCCGCGGCGAACAGGTCGCCAGACTGTTCCAACGCCCGCTTCACAATGGTGGGGGACTCGACAATCCCCGGCATGGCTGCGCCCTCCCAGGGTCGTTTGGGCCAATCACATCACAAGCCCCTTGTGACCATTTTCGCAGAACTGCGGTGTGAAATGCGATACTTTAGTTAAGACCGCTCAGTCCCAAGCGGAGCTTTGTCATCACCACCGACGAAGTTGTTGTCTTGGCAGTCGTACACACCAGCCGAATGCCGAATTACTGGCTGGGTCGCGGTTCGAATTGAGTCGAGGAGATTGACCTCGCTCCCAAGCTCAGGCTTGGAACGAAGGGAACACGTACGGCACGTTGAGCCAACTCGACGGCTCACACTCTGGCTGTCCACTGAAAGCTGATCGCTGACAGCTCCCCGCCGATCAATGCTGGAACAAGAACTCCTTCGAGTTCAACACCGCCCAGCCGATGTCCTCTAGAGCCAGACGGCGCTGGTCCGCCGGGACGCTGGCAATGTGGGTCTTCGAGGTCTGCATCTCCCCGGTAGTCGGCGTGCGCGAGACGGCGGCGAGGTACAGCGTGGTGATGATCTCCTCGTCCGTCTTCATCGCGGCGATCATCTGATTGACACGCCCCCCATCGGCCCGCAGCTTGTTATGCACGGTCGGGCCGTTGATCATTTGCAGGGCTTGCGACAGGTTCGACTCACTGGAGCGTTCGCACTCGCAGGCCATCTCGCGCTGCGGCTGGCCGAACACCTTCAAGAAGTAATTGTCGGTCGGCGGCTCGGGGAGTTGAGTCGCGCGGGTGCCTGCCGGAACGCCCGCGAAGGTCTCCGGCATGGCGGTGACATCGCTGATGGCATCGAGCAGTTGTTCGGCTCCCAGCATGCGGACGACGGCGTGCGAGGCGTAGATCTCGTCGGTCTTGTTCAACTCATTGGTCCGCGAGCTGCGCTGGTAGGTGTGGCTGGTCATGATCGTCTTGATGAGCCAGCGGCGGCTGAAGTTGTGCTCGGCGAACTGCTTGGCCAGTTCCGTCAGCAGCGGGCCGTTCGAGGCGGGGTTCGAGTCGCGGAAGTCGTCGACCGGCTCGACGATGCCGCGTCCCATCAGGTGGCCCCAGATGCGGTTCGACACAGCCTTGGCGAAGAACGGGTTCTCGGCGGAGGTCAGCCACTCGGCGAACACCTCGCGGCGATCCTGCTCGGCGGGAACCTGCACATCCCCCTTGAGCAGCAGATGCACCGGCATCGTTTTTCCGGTGCGCGGCTGGGTCACTTCGCCGCCCGCCGCCACGAAGATGACCTCATCGTTTTCGGTCTGCCCCGGCTTGCGACCGACGCGGGCAAAGGCGGCACCGAGGCCGTAGTAGTTGTCCTGCGTCCAGCGCTCGAACGGGTGGTTGTGGCATTTCGCACACTGGATGCGGATGCCGAGGAACAACTGAGCCGTCGTCTCGACAGCATCGGTCGGTTCGCGGCTGGCCTTCCAGTAACTGGCCGCCGGGTTCTCGAAGACGCTGCCATTGGCGGTCAGGAGTTCGCGGGCGAATTCGTTCATCGGCTGGTCGTGCAGGATGCCGTCATAGATCCAGCGGTCGAACTTGGCGACCCCGGGAGCGGTCAGCTTACCGGTGTTGGCCCGCAGCACGTCCGCCCACTTGAGGGTCCAGAAGGCGGCGTGGTCGGGGTTCTCGATGAGACTATCGACCAGCTTGGCTCGCTTGTCGGCGGCGGGGTCATTGAGGAATGCCTGAGCCTCCTCAATCGACGGCAACCGACCACAGGTGTCGAGCGTGGCCCGGCGAATGAACTCCTCATCCGTGCAGAGGTCGGACGGGAGAATCAGCAGTTGCTTGAGCTTCTCGTTGACCTTTACATCAATGAAGTTGAGTTCCGGGGAGTTGTTCCAGGCGAAGTTCGGCACCGCGTCGAGGAACGTCAGGAACGAGGTCGACATCTTGTCGAGGTAGCGGGCCAGGATGGCGGTCTCGCCGCGACCGACCTTATCGACGACGCCCTTCTCGTTGACCTTGGCGACGCTCTCGGATGAGGAGCTAAACACGGTCAGCGCGGTCACATCGCGGACGGTCCCATCGCTGAACGTCCCCAGCACGACGATTTGCTGGCGGAGGCCCGCCGGTTGGAAGACCCGCTTGTTGGGGAAGACTTCGATCGACTGCAAGTCCGGCTCCTCTGCCGGGTCGAGGCGGAGCCCTTCGGCGATCCATTGGCGGAGAGCCGTATGGACCGGGTCATTCTTCTGCACCCGCTGGCCACCGCCGTGGGCGACCTGCATCAGCGGTTTCTTGAGCAGCAGCGACTCATCGGGTTGGAGCGGGTTGGTGCGGCGACCATAGGCTTCGTTCTTGAGGGTCAGGATATCGAGCGGTGGGTCGTACCCACGCAGCGACAACCGGAAGCCGCCCTTACCGGACGGCGACCCGTGGCAGGCCCCCATGTTGCAACCGGCCTTGGTCAGGGCCGCCAGCGTTTCGGTCTTGAAGCTGATGGGGTCGGGGGTGCCGAAGAGCTTGACGGTGACGTGCGCGCTAATCGCCTTGTCGGCCAGCTTCGCCGTGACATCGGCCTCGCCATCGGCGACCGGGTAGGCCATGCCGTTCTCAATCCGTACGATGGCCGGGTTTGAGGACTCGACCGTGACCGTGGTGGTCACATCGCGCAGATCATGGGCCCCGAACAGACCGGTCACAGCCAGTTGCTGCTTGGCTCGCGGGCCAGTCAGCGTGAAGGCGGGGGGGGTAATTTCCAACCGCTCGGGGACAGCGGAGTCCTGTGCCGGGAGGAGACTACTTAGACTCAACACCAGGGCAAGTGCCGCCAGGATGTAGGACGGGCCCATTGGCCCGTCCTTCTCTGCTGGCCCGTCCTTCTCTGCGCTTCGTACCGAAGGAACGAGTTGGCGGACCGAGTCACCCGTTGAGACGTTCGAGGCCGTAGCAAGGACGGGCCAATGGGCCCGTCCTACGGTGGTGTGCGTGAGTCGCATGTCTTGCTCCGTTGGCTCTGTTGTACGTCCACTCAAACACGGCGGACTGATGTCCGCCGCTCGCTCTCTTCACTCTACGATCACGCCCGCGATCGGACCTGACACCGTCAGCTTCGCATTCGCCGGGGAGACCGCTTTCACTTGCAGCTCAGCAGCGGGGCCGACTGCGGCGTCGGCTGCGGCACTGAGGATTAGCTCCGCCTCCGACTTGTCAGCTGGGATCACGACCTCGGCGGCCGTCAGTCCGGCGGTCGCCTTGTCGAGGGTCAGTTTGATTTCGCCCGCATAGGCCGGGTTGCGGGTCACGGTCACCTTGACCGGGAGTTGGGCTCCCTTAGCGAGCTTGGCCCCCGCAGCGACCGCCACCGTGAACGGGGGATCGGTGCGGTACAGGATGCCGGGGGCCACGGCGACCGCAGTGTCGTTCCCCTTCTTGTGGGTGCCGACGATCACCACCGTGAACGGGCCAAGGGGAGCTTGATCATTGGCCGTGAACTCCAGAACGACCTCGGTCTGGCCTTTCTCGATCGGCTTCATGGCCAGCGTGATGCCCCCGGGCAGGGCGTTCTGCGCGGGATCAGTCGCAAGGGGGATGGCCTCGTCGATCCCCTCGCCGCGCTGGGCAATTACCTTCACAGTCGCTTTGAGTTCCTTGCCGAACACGATCTCCGCCGGTTCGGTGCGCAAAGTCAGCTTGCCCGCCGGAGCCACGCCGAGGGCCATCGCCCGCGAGACGGTCGGGGGGATCAGCCGCGTGCCGCTCCACTGACCGCGGAGGGCCTCTTCCACATCGCCGACCGTCTCGAAGTCGCGGTCGCCGATCTTCGCCTTGCCGACCAATTGGACTTGCGTCAAGGCTCCCGCCGGTGTGTCATTGGTCGCTGTAATAGTCATCACTGAAGCGTTCAATCCCGGCCCGAGACGCGTCGGATTCGAGGTCAACCCCGCTGGCAACCCAGTCAGTTGCAGGTCAATCACCCCCGCGTAATCGAGCCGAGCCACAGTCACCGCCAGGGACGCCGTTCCTCCCGCGGGCACGTTGAGCGTGTCGGCACCGGCCGAGAGCACGAAACCCGGCTGGTACTCCTGGACCGCGATGCGGTAGCCGTACTGGTTGCCGCCACGCTTATTGAGTTCACCGACTTCGAAGAAGTAGACGCCGTCCGCCGGGAACGAGAAGTTCAATCGCCCCTCAGCCTTGCCCTCGTCATCGGCTGTCGCGAGTTGGCCCCCCTTGGCGTCGAGGATGCGCAGGACCAAATCGGTCGGAGCCGCCAGCGAACGGGTCAGGCCGGTAAACAGGAACCGCTGTCCGGCCTTGGCGTCGATGCGGTACTTGTCGGTATCTTTGGGCTTGTCGAGGCGACCGCTGATCTGCTGTCCCAGGGCTAGGGGCTGGCCCTGTTCAATCGTGTCGTTCGGCTCGGTATCGAGCACTTCCCCAGTCGTGGTCAACTCGGCATAGGCGAACGCCGACGACTTGCCGCCAGGGCGTTTCGAGTTCACCAGCGTCCAGCCCAGAGCCGCATCCGCAGCCGATTCGAGCAGCGCGGGACCAGCGTCCGCGATGCCGATCCCCGCGAATTGCACGCTGGTCTTCTGTCCGCGTGCGATCCCGACCGGCAAGGCCATCTGCACCGCCGGGAAGTCGCCGATCCGCAGGCGGTAACGGTGGTTGCCGCTCCCGGCGTACCGGATGTCGCGGACCTCGACGAGGTAGTTCCCAGCTTCGGGGGCCGTGAAGGCGATCTGCGGGTCGGAACTCAGGCCCTCGGCGTCGTCGCTGTAGGCGATCTCGCGACCGTTCTCCGCATAGAGATAGAGGCTCGCATCGAGTGGCGACCCGAGCCGCCGCGCCAGGACTTCCAAGGTGATGAGTTGCCCCTTGTCGGCCTTGAACTTGAAGAAGTCGCGGGTCAGGTTCTCGACCACGCCATCAATAGCACACGGGATCACGACCTCTTGCGGCGTCTTGAGCGTCCCGTTTCCGGCGGCCTCGGCGACGGTCGGCAAGTCATCCACACAGAACAGCTTCAGGTTACTCACCCCGCGCGGCGAGAAGACGCGGACCGCGTGAATCCCGACCGGGGCAAAGGGCTGCACGGTCAGATCGAACGCGACCTTGCCCGCTTCCTTGCCGTTCATCTCCCCGGGCGTGAGCGCGGAGCTGCACGGAATCGTCGTCCAGATCCCCGTCACGCCGTCGAGAGCCCCGCCTTGCACCGTGATCGTGGAGACCTGCCCCGGAGCCACCGCACCGGGAACCACAGCATTGATCGACGGCGGTTGAGCCCCCACAACCGAGGTCCACACCCCGCACGCCACCGCAACCAGCACGAACTTCTCGACGCGGCGAAAGCCAATCCAGGGGAGTGGGACACTCATGCGGGCGGGCCAATGGAAGGTGGGGCAGGCGGGTGATTTGAGGCAGAACGCATCAATTCATTCAAATACCTTAGTCGGTTCCCGGACCCTGGGGAAGCCATTCTGAGAAAATGGCCAAGGCTCATCAGTTTCAGAAACTGGTCATCCCCGGCGAGCGTACTCTGCCACTGCGTCTGGAACCCAGTGGAAGCCCTGCCCGGAAAGGGTTCCACATCCACCGTGCGATGCAGAGACGAGACCGGCCTGGCCCCTCATCCGTTGTCGGACCGGTGTCCTTCAGCCAATTCTTCATGTTTTTTGTGAATCTCTTTCCCCCTTCTGAACCACGAGCGTCAGCCAAAAGAGGTTTCACAAGATCATGAATCACAAAAGCTTGGGGGAGGGGAGCGTCGCCCTGTGTTCCGGCTGATCGGTGATCGCTCATGAGGCGAAAACGGACGAGGGGAGCCGATTGCGGTTTCTCTGCGGTCAGGGCGCGCCTCGTTCGACACGCTCGTTCCAATCCCGACTCGCATGACAGTCTGCCGCATCGAAATGATCGCTCGCGAGGTTGTCCAAAATCGAGGCAGGCCACCGGGCGGGCGGGGTCTGGCTCACGGCACTCATTTCGAATGTCGAAACTTTGTGATCGCACGATCCTCATGGATGTGGACGGCCAGTGCGTGTCATCATTATTTCGGCAAGGAAGCCCCTGTGAAGCGATTTGCGCTCGCGATGCTGTCGTTGTTGGCCTGCGGTCTGGTTTCGGACTCGGCCCCTCTCTTCGCCCAAGAATCGGTCCTGTTTCAGGATCCCCCCGTGGCCCAGCCGACTCCCATCACGGATACCCTGGACGCGCGGCTGAAGGCTCTGGAGCAGGAGATCGAACTGCTGAAGGCCCGGCCCGTTCCGGAGGCCAAGAAGCCTGTGGATCCTCTCGGCATGTCCGGCAAGTGGAACAACGGGATCGAGTTCGGGAGCAACAATAAGGCGTTCAAGATTCACGTCGGTGGCCGCACGCAGATTGATACGGTCTATTGGCAAAATAGCGACTCCTTCGCCAATACGGGTGGCATCACCGACCAGGACGCCACGAACTTCCGCCGCGGTCGACTGCGGGTCGATGGCACGATGTACGAAATCATCGACTTCGCCGCCGAGTACGACTTCGTCAATCAGTTCAACGTGGTGGCGGGATCACCTGTCCTGGAGAACAACTTCGCCGCCGTGCCGGCGGTCACCGACCTGTGGGTCAACTTCAAAGAAGTGCCCATGATCGGCAACTTGAAGGTCGGGAACTTCAAAGACCCCATCGGGATGGAGCACATGACCAGCAGCCGCTTCCTGGAATTCCTGGAACGCTCTCCGATTCAGGATCTCTACACCGGCCCGTTCAACAACGGTTTTACTCCCGGCATCCAGGCGTGGGATACGTGGGACGAGGAGAACGGCACATGGGCCACCGGGTTCTTCAAGAACGCGACCAACATTTTCAGTAATGGCATGGGGGATGGAGAATATAACTGGACCAGCCGCGTCACCTACACGCCGATCTACGAAGATGAAGGCGAGTACCTGGTCCACCTCGGCGTCTCCGGCAGCATCCGCCAGCCGAACAACAACTTCGATCCGACCCAGCCTTCGCTCCGCTATCGGTCCCGACCGTCCCTGCGGAACGGGGCTCCCAGCGGGCTGAATCCTAACTTTGTCGATACCGGAAACTTCTTCACCACGCAGCAGGACATGCTGGGGCTGGAACTGGCGGGGAACTACGGGTCGTTCTCTTTCCAATCGGAACTCATGAACTCGTGGACCCAGAACACGGTGCCTACGGTGGGGCCGCTGGCGGGTGTCAACGTCGGCACGGGTTACGTCAAGACGTGGTATGTCGAGGGGCTGTACTTCCTGACCGGGGAACACCGCGAGTATGAGCGGAAGCAGGGCGTGTTCGGTCGCGTCAAACCCCATGACAACTTTCACTGGCGCAACGGCATCGGAGCCTGGCAGGTGGGGGCCCGCTACACCCGCACCGATCTCCGTGATACCGGAATCGACGGCGGTCAGTTGCAGGACGTGACGCTGGGCCTGAACTGGTTTCTGAACCCGAACATGAAGATTCAGACGAACTACGTCTGGGCCGATGGGGACGCGCCGACGATCGGTCCCGCTCGCGGGCTGAACGGCACCGCCCACGGCGTCGGCACACGACTGGCGATCGATTTTTAGTCTGCGTTCCGGTTGACAAACTTTGACGGTCCGGCAAACGGTCCGAGTTCCATCTCCCGCAGTCGTGAGGACCGTCCACGCAGCCGATCTATCTACGGACAGGAGTCATTCGTCCTGACCGGACACTACCGGAGGCAAACCGTGGCGTGATGGATCACCTCTACGTTCGCTCGTCGGGTTCACCCAAGCATGGAAGCTAGTGGCATGTCGATTCATCTCCGAGTTTACTTATTGACGCTCCTGGCCCTGCTGGGCATGGAGGCTGGTCTCGTCGCGCAGGAGGGGATCGATCCCGCGAACGTTTTTGCGGATATCGGCGACTCACCCGTCGTGGCCGCTCCGGAAGAGGCTGCCGAACCAGAACCGACTGAAACGGCGAGCGAGGTCCAAGCCCTGCGTGCCCGGCTCGATCTCCTCGAAAAGGCTGAGCAGAAGCGAGCCGCCAGCGACGCCAAGAAAGCCGCCGAAGCCGCCAAACTCGACGACTGGCTCGATCTCTCCACTGAAAAGTGGACGGTCAAGCTCGGCGGCCATGTCCAGTTGGATTACATCAATTGGGCGAACGCCGATGACGCGATCGTCGATGCCAAGGACTACATCGCCTACCGGCGGTTACGGCTGGTGGCGGACGGGACCGGATATGGGGTGTTCGATTTCCGGTTGCAGATGACCCTCGAACCGGGGTCGTCGACGGGGCTACCAGCGGGGACGGGCCTCTCGCCGGATGTGAAAGATGCCTACATCTCGATGAATGAGATCCCCTGGCTGGGGCGGGTGCGGATCGGCAACTTCTTCGTGCCGTTCGGCCTGGAGCAGGTCACCAACGACACGAACAACATCTTCATGGAGCGCTCGATCCCCACGCAGGGGATCTTCACCGCAGACCGCGAGGTCGGGATCGCCGTCTACAACTGCACCGACGATCAGAGCATCGGTTGGGCCACCGGGGTGTTCTTCGACAACATCA
>JAYTWO010000256.1:0-23030 GCA_043743415.1 Planctomycetota bacterium | reverse complement strand
AGGAACAGTCCCGAAATAAGTTCCGATTTTCGCCGTAGGACGGACTTCTAGTCCGTCCTGTAAAAGACGGACTGGAAGTCCGTCTTACGTTCTGCAAATCCGCTTCTAATTCCGGGACAGTTCCTCAGCGGCCATCGGTAACCAGGCTTTCCCGCCACAGGTCGAAGTGTTCCAGGCAGATCAACGCCCCGCGAATGGCTGTCCGCTCCGGGTCGTGGTCCCGTCGCACCGGGATGCCGATCTGCTCGCGCAGGTACTGCTCGATCCCGCGCAGCTGGGCAGTGCCGCCCGTGAGGACCAGGCCCGTGTCGGCAAGGTCGGCCACGAGTTGCGGGTGACAGCGTTCGATCGTGGAGCGAATGCCGCTCACGACTTGCTGCAGCGGGTCCGCCAGCGCGAGGCGGACCTCCTCGCTGACGATGACCACCTTACGGGCCACCCCGCTGATGACATCCAAGCCGCGAATCTCGATCGATAATTCGCGGTCGAGCGGGACCGCGCTGCCGACTTCCAGTTTGACCTGTTCGGCAGTGTTGGGGCTGATGCGGAGGGCGTGTTGCCTTCGGAGAAAGTCGGCGATGGCCTGATCGAGGTGATCCCCCGCGATGCGCAGCGTCTGTCCCGCGACCTCATCGCCCAGGCTCATCACCGCGACCTGCGACGTGCCGCCGCCGAGGTCGCACACCATGCTGGCCAGCGGCTCCGAGATCGGCAGACCGGCCCCGATGCACGCCGCCTTAGTGACCGGCAATAGAAAAACTCGCTCGGCCCCGGCCCGCTCGACACTCGTAAACACCGCCCGACTCTCAACCGGTGACAACCCCGATGGGACGGTGACGACCACGCGCGGGTGCCCCTTCACGCCCTTCATCGCCTTCCGCAAGAAGTACGACAGCATCGCTTCGCACAGCTCAAAATCGGTAATCGCCCCGTTACGAATCGGCTGGACGGCTTGGATGGAATCGGGAGTGCGGCCCAGCATTTGGCGGGCCAGAGTCCCGACGCAGGTGCCCTTCCCGAGGATGCGGCGGCTCGCGGTATCGAGCGCGATCACCGAGGGCTCTTCCAGGACGATGCCGCGCCCCGGGATCGCCACGCGCGTGCTGGTCGTCCCCAGATCGAGCGCCACATCGGGCGTCCACCAGCTGCGAAAACGGTGAAACATCCTGCCCCCGGAGTGACTGATCCTTGTCAAGGGGCGTTGTATCCGACCGGCGGTTTTTGCCGCAAGAGGTGTTCGGCGGAGGGCGGGGTGCATTCGCCGAATGGTGGTCCCCCACTGCCGAACCCGCCAGCCACTCACCAACACGACCTCAGCCCCGCGATTCTTCGCCCTGAAAGGGCAGCCCCATATCAGCCCAGGGCACAACGCAACGGCGCAGCTGTGCAGCGTCGCCCTGGGTCTTATACCGCGCACGGGCGGAAGTGAGCCATTCCGTCGTAGCCACGTTTCGCCAGAACGTGGGCGAACTGGTGTGCGTGCCCGCCCTCTGGCGAGGGGCGGCTACGACTCATTCGACGGCTGGCACTGGCGAGGGCTTTGACTCGCCAGTGCTGGGTGGACTCATCTTGGATGAGTGACCGCTCACCCCAAAATCACTGGTGGCCCAAAGCGACCGCCAGTGGCACGCGGAGCGGCAAGTACGACGGACTTCCAGTCCGTCGGCGAGGATGACTCGACGGACTGGAAGTCCGTCGTACAGATGCGGGGCGGGCGTGGTCCCTCGCCAGCGCTGGGTGGACTCATCTTGGATGAGTGACCACTCACGCCCAAAATCACTGGCGGCCCAAAGCGACCGCCAGTGGCACCCGGCGGCGAAGCGGAGCTTTCCCTCGTTACCCAGCTCCTGCTTGGTAACGTCACTCCTCGAAGCTCTGCTTCGCGGAATGACGCAGGACATCCGCTCCGCTTGTCAGAACGTCATGCAGAAGCCATCGACGGGGACTAACCGAGCGAGAGAGAGTCGGTTGGCACGCGGCGAAGCGGAGCTTCGGGGAGATGCGGTCCCCAGCCGGAGCTGGGGACCGAGGACGAGACGCCCCCCCCCCATTCCTCCACTCACTGTACGGCCTTTTTCACCTTCTCCACGGCCTTTTCAATCTCGGGACGGTCGAGGTAGCCGTCTTTGTTCGTGTCGCCGATCGCGAAGCCCTGCTGCAGGAGGCTGTGCCCCTTGGCTTCTGTCTGAGAAATCTTGCCGTCCTTGTCCGTGTCGAATCGCGCCATGATATTCGCGGGGTTGATGGCAGTCCGCAGCGGCTTCTTGTCGGTCAATTCTCGCGACACCAGCAGGTCGAAATAGCCCAGCAGCATCTCGTCCCACGACTGATCGCCCCAGGTCACGGTCTTCGTCGGATCGGGGTTCGCCGGGTTGTTCGCCGAGTTATCGTACACCGCTGTGCAGTGCAGCCGCGCCCCCGCCGGGATCGTCAGCGGTTCGGCCAGACGGTAGCTCGTCTGCCAGTTGAAGTCGTACTTCGGCACGTCGAGGAGCGTCTGCCGCTTCCCGTCTGGCAGTTCCAGTTCATACTTGAACGACTTCCCCCGCAAGTGCATATGCGGAGACATCGACATCATCGTGACATCGATCGGCGAGGGTTGGCTGACTGCCGTGAAGGTCTGGTTGTCCAGACCGGGCTCGATGGTGAACTTGTGGTTGTTGACCTCCGTGGTCAGCACCTGATGCGTGATGGTTTTCGGATCAGCATAGATCATCCCGATCCGGCTCAGGTCTTCCTGCGGCGACCCATTGGGGGTGTAGTGGACCTGGAACCGGAGCCACGAACCAGCCTTGATCTTCTTGGCGTACCCCGGAGCCAGTGGTTTGGGGCGAGTGCCCGGGACGTAGGCACACAGGAAGACTTGCCCGCCCGGCTGTTTTCCCTCCGGCTGGACGTAGACGATGATGTGATGCACCACAGCTCGGTTGCCGGGGATGACCTCCATCTCCGAGACCCACTTGTCGGTGGTGATCTTTGAATTGACGGTGAAGTTCTGGTAACTTAACCCATTCGGTCCCGCACTGGCCGGAATCGCAAATGGCTTGTCCCCCATCGCAACGATCAGATCGGGAGCCTTCGTCAGCTGCCACCCCTCGGTGAACTTCCGCTCGGGAGGCAACTGCAAACGATCCCCTTCCGGGCAGCCGTTCTTGACCCAGGTGAGGAGCGTCTCGCGGTCTTCCGTCGAGAGGCTGCGGTCGTTGGAGAACTTGCCGTGAGCGGGGTCGGCATGCCAGGGCGGCATGCGGCGGTCGCTGACGACCTCGGCGATCATGTCGCCCCAGCCTTGAGCATCCTCATAGGTCAGCAGCGGAAACGGCCCGATCTCGCCGGGGCGGTGGCACTCGACGCAGTGAGCCTGCAGGATGCGGGCGATCTGCTGGGAATAGGTCACGGAACTGTTGGCCTTTGGCTCGCGCACGCGACCAATCAGGCAGCCGATCGGCTCGGTGCGAACCACGCTGACCGGCTTCCCCGTCAGGACTTCGTCGAGAGCCTTCCGCAAGTCTTCTCGCTGCGCGGCATCGCGCTGCACGCCCACGATGTACTGGTCATCGACCCGCCCGCGATAGAGAACGACGCCCAGCGGATTCAGCACGAACACCTCGGGGGTGCGGGCGGCTCCGAACTGGTCGGCCACCTTCTGACCCGGATCTTTGAGGATCGGAAACTCGATTCCATGCTGCTTCACATAGGCCGCGATTTCGGCGATCGAGTCCTGTTGATTGGCGTTGATCGCCAGGAACTGGACGCCCTGGGGCTCATACTCCTTCGCCAGCGTCTGCAAGCGCGGGCCATACAGCTTGGCGAGCGGACACTCGGTCCCCAGGAACGCCACGACCAGACACTTCGAGTCCGCGAAGTCAGCCGAATTCACGACCGCCCCCCGGTAGTCATTGAGCGTAAACGGAGTCACCGGTTTCGCAGTCTCCGCAGCCCCGACGGAACCACAGGCCGCAGCCAGCACCAGTCCAGCGATCACAACGAGTCGAGTCATCGAACATCAGTTCCAAAGGGTCAGTGAGCGGCACGGCGCTAGCCGCCGGTTCTTCGCACGAGAAGCGACACCCAAGCGCTGGGGCTCGTTTGTCGTCTTTCGCTCCGCGATAGAACGCCCTTTCGCGGAGCGAAAGGCGACACAGCAGTCTACACGCCCGCATGTCATACCATGTAGTAACCCCGCCGACACGTTCAGGTTTCGTGAATCTCGGTCAGAAACACCAAAGAGTGTCGTCTTTCGCTCCGCGAAAGCACGTCCTTTCGCGGAGCGATAGGCGACAAACGACCACACACCACTCAGAACTGATTCAGGAACCGCACGTCGCTGGCATAAAACTGCCGGATATCGGTGTTGTTGTGCCGCCGCATGCAGAACCGCTCGACGCCGAGGCCGAACGCGAA
This sequence comes from Planctomycetota bacterium, assembly GCA_043743415.1. Taxonomy (GTDB): domain Bacteria; phylum Planctomycetota; class Planctomycetia; order Planctomycetales; family Planctomycetaceae; genus TH-plancto1. Next base: position 18,626 of record JAYTWO010000256.1, on the reverse strand, counting down.
CCCCGACACGTTCTCTGGGTCGTAGCCGACTGCCTTCAGTACATTCGGGTCGACCATCCCGGCCCCGCCGATCTCCAGCCAGCGGTCGCCCCACTTCATGTCGACCTCGACCGACGGTTCCGTGAACGGGAAGAACGACGGGCGGAACCGGATCACCACGTCCTTACCAAGGTACGCCTGAGCAAACAACCGCAGCACCGTCTTGAGATCCGCCATCGTGACGTGCGTGTCGACCATCAGACCTTCCATCTGATGGAACATGCAGGAGTGCGTGTCGTCCATCTCATCCGGGCGGTAGACGCGGCCAATCGAGACGATCCGCACTGGCGGCTGGGTGTTCTGCATCACGCGGATCTGGACCGTCGAGGTCTGGCTCCGCATTAGCAGAGGTCCGCCGAACGTGCGTTCCGCTGTGGCGAGGTAAAAATTGTCGCGCGGGTCGCGAGCCGGGTGGTCCAGCGGAATGTTGAGGGCCTCGAAGTTGTGGAACTCGTCCTCGATCTCCGGCCCATCGACCGCATCGAACCCCAGCCGCACCATGATCGACTTGAACTCCTCGATCGTCTGCGAAATCGGGTGCCGATGCCCCGGACGAAACGGCGTCCCCGGCAGCGTCACATCCAGCCCGTCAACCACCACGGCGGGCTTGGCCAGCACCGACTGCCGCTCCTCCAACACAGCCGTCACGCGGTCCTTGACCTCGTTGAAGCGCTTTCCCAGAGCGGGTCGCTCCGTCGTTTCGACCTGCCCCAGCAGAGCCTGCAAGTCCTTCAGCCGCCCCTGCTTCTTCCCCAGGAACTGAATGCGAACCGCCTCAATCCCGGCTGCGTCGGTCGCAGTTGCGATCTCGCGAAGGGCATCGGTTTCGTAAAGGGCGAGTTGGGCGAGTGCGTCCATGAGAGGCGGTCGGAAGGGCAAGGGGTGGCGCTGGGAGGAAGCGGGGAAGTATCAAGGATCAAGGGGCCAGTGCCAAGTGTCAGAAGATTGTGACCTGTGGGAGCGAGGAAACGCAGCGACTCGATTGCCGGTCTGACGATTCTCCGATATCGTCGGACATGCAATTCCGCCGGTGGCCGAGACAGCCTCGCACCGTCGGACAATCCTGGTTTTCTGCGGATCGCAAGATCGCTCAAGGAACGAAGTCGTGAAGAAGCGTGTGGTTTTGGCGTACAGCGGCGGGCTCGATACCTCGGTGCTGGTCGGCTGGCTGATCGACGAGGGGTACGAGGTTCACTGTCTCTACGTCGACCTCGGGCAGCCGTGCGAAGACCGGGCGGCGATCCTGCAAAAGGCCCTCAACACCGGGGCGGCCTCGTCGCAACTGGTCGATGTGCGCGAGGAGTTGTGCCGGGACTTTGCGTTCCCAGTCCTGCAGTGGCAGGCTAAGTACGAGAACATTTACCTGATGGGCACCTCGATCGCGCGGCCGCTGATCGCCAAGGCGTGCCTGCAACGGGCGCGCGAGGTCGGGGCGGTGGCCTTCGTCCACGGAGCGACCGGCAAGGGGAACGACCAGTGCCGCTTCCAGTTGGCCGCTGAGGCTCTCGACCCCGGCGTCAAGATCATCGCTCCGTGGCGAATCGAAAAATTCCGCGAGAAGTTCCCGGGCCGCACCGAGATGATCGCCTACTGCGAGGCCAAGGGGATTCCGGTCAAGGCGACCGCCAAGAAGCCCTACTCGAGCGACGAGAACTGCCTGCACATCAGCTATGAGGCGGGTCTGCTCGAAGACCCCCAGGTCGATGGCATCGCGGTCGTCGACTTCGGCATGACTGTCTCGCCAAAGGACGCTCCTGACAAAGAAGAGACCGTCAAGATCGGCTTCGAGTCGGGCGTCCCGGTCAGCGTCAACGGCCAGAAGCTGAGCGCGATCGACCTCGTCACGGAACTCAACCAGATCGGCGGTCGCAATGGGATCGGCCGCATCGACATCGTCGAGAACCGGTTCGTCGGCATGAAGAGCCGTGGCGTGTACGAGGCCCCCGGCATGACGATGCTCTACGCCGCCCATCAAGGGCTGGAGCAGCTGACGCTCGACCGCGACCTGACCCACCTCCGCGACCGCATGGCCCCCGAGATCGCCGAGATGGTCTACTACGGGTTCTGGTACTGCGCCAAGATGGACGCCCTGATGGCCTTCATCAAGGAGTGCCAAAAGCCCGTCACCGGCGAGATCACCCTGACCCTCTACAAGGGCAACCTGCGCGTCTCCAGCCGCACCAGCCCGTACAGCCTGTACGACGACGCCATCGCCTCAATGGAAGCCGGCGGGAGTTACAACCAGTCGGATGCGGAAGGGTTCCTGCGGATCATGGGGTTGCCGCTGCGAGTGCAGGGGCGGGTGAGGCCACGCGGGTATTGAGTTCTCCGTGAGCCGCAAGGCGCTAGCCGCCGGTTCTTCTCGGCGAACGGTGAGAAGAACCGGCGGCTAGCGCCGTGCCGCTCACTCACCTATGAAATCGCAACCGTCACGAGCCATCAGAAAGGAGCCAGGCATGCCACTTCTCCACCAGATTAAACTGGAGTATATCCTCTCCTTTGGCCCCGACACGCCCGCACTGCAACTCAATGCTTTGAATGTGCTGATTGGCCCGAACGGGTCGGGGAAGTCGAATCTGATTGAGGCGATTAGCTTACTGAAGGAGTCACCTAAGAACCTGGCCGATGCTGTGCGGGATTCAGGTGGGATTCATGATTGGATTTGGAAGGGTGCTGAATCATGGGATCGCTCCGTGATTTCGGTTTGGACTCAACACAAGGAACTTTCCGACCGGCTCCTGCACCACATTGGCTTCCAAAATGAAAATCAACAGTTCCGCCTTGTTGAAGAGCATATTTACATTGATGCTGGCGTTCCGCCAGCTGATAACCCAGATTGCAAGCTATATGATTTCTGTAATGGAGTATCGCCGCGCATTCGGCAAAATAACGACGAATGGAAGGTTCTTGAATTTGCCATCAATGAGCGGCAGCGTTCGATTCTGTCTCAGATTCGCGACCCCGACCAATATCCAGAGATCACTTCCCTCGGCGAGCGATACGAGAAAATCCGCATCTATCGCGAATGGTCGTTTGGACGAAAGACACCGCCTCGGCTCGCTCAAAAAGCAGACGGACGTAGCGACTACCTCGAAGCCGATTGTAGTAACCTGGGTATGGTTTTGAACCGCATTCGTCGTGACCCCGCGCAAAAAGAGCAGATGATTGAGCGGTTAAGCGATCTCTATCCGGGGATCAAGGATGTGGATGTCAGCATCGAGGGCGGGACGGTGCAGGTCTTCTTGACCGAAGGCAAGTACGCCATGCCAGCGACTCGGTTGTCAGATGGCACGCTGCGGTATCTGTGTCTGTTGGCGATACTCTTGCACCCGACGCCGCCACCGCTGATCTGCATCGAAGAACCGGAGTTGGGGTTGCATCCTGATGTGATGCCCGCGATTGGCAAACTCCTCAAGGATGCTTCGACGCGGACCCAACTGATCGTCACGACGCACTCGGACGAGTTGATCGACTCGCTGAGTGACAGCCCCGAGGATGTGGTGGTCTGCGAGAAGCATGACGGCTGCACGACGTTTAACCGGCTCGATGCGGACCGCCTCAAAGTTTGGCTTGAGGAGTACTCACTCGGCACACTTTGGCGTCGAGGTGATCTTGGAGGGAATCGGTGGTGAAGAAGACGCACATCACTCTGTATGTGGAAGGCGGCAGCAAAGTGGCACTCGCCACGGAGTGTCGTAAGGGCTTTCGACTGTTCCTCCAAAAGTCAGGGTTGTCCGATCGTATGCCGACGATTGTGGCATGTGGATCACGCCGCGAAGCTTACAAAGACTTCTGCACCGCCTGGGCGAACAAGTCGCCTGACGAATACCCCCTGCTGCTCGTGGACAGTGAGGCCCCCGTTTCGAGTACCTCCCCTTGGCAACACGTCCTGCATCGTGTCGGGGATGAATGGAAAAAGCCCGACGGGGCTCTTGACTCGCATCTGCACTTCATGACGCAGGTGATGGAGACTTGGTTTCTGGCTGATCGCGCTGTACTCATCAAGTACTTCGGCTCGAAGTTCAAGGAGAGCCAACTTCCAAAGAGACAAGACCTGGAATCGATCCCGAAGCTGCAAGTGTTCGAGGGTCTGAAAGCCGCAACGCAGAACTGCGGTCGCGAAATGACCTACCACAAGGGACGACATTCCTTCGAGATCCTTGGGCGGATTTCGCCGCAACTCGTCTCCGACGCTTCACCGTCGGCCAAGCGTCTCCTCCAGCTTCTGACTCCTCAATAGACTGGCGTTCGCGACTCTGTGGCGGGTCACGCGTCGCACGTCGTAGGCCCACCATGCTCGACGGCCCCGTTCTGGATTCAAGGGGCATGCTCGGCATCCAGCTGAGTGGTCTCGGATCAACTTGTCATGGGTGTATTGCACCTCACCTGGGTCGAATTGTGTGTAGACGAGGAAATTCATCACCAGCACTCCGTAGGCGGTGTCGCTCCGTGACTGGCATTCTGCCAGCGGGAATTCTGGATCGGAACACTCAACTACAACGAGACCACTTGCTCAGTCGCGATGCTCTCCGCTTCGGCCAGGCAGATTCGCAGCGCATCGAGCGCCAGTTGCCCGCTCAGGATGCGCGGCTCCTGCCCACTCACCAGACCATCCACCGCAGTCTGGATCTCATCCGTGAACGCGGCACACCACTCAGTCCCGCCGCCGGGAGTGGGGGTCGTGACTTGGCCGTCACTGGTGATCAGCGTCAGGGGCCGGTTCACCACCCAACTGTCGCCGTAGGTGCCCGCGTCGTACTGGATCGTGGCTCGCTCCAGGAACAGTTCGAAGCTGTGGGCGAACTTGAGACCGGCGGCGGCGATGCCTCCGCTGATGGCGCTGACGGTGAGGTTTGGATTGTCGAACAGGTACTGGGTACTCACATGGTTGACGAGGCCGTCCATCAGCAGACCGCGCGAAAAGACGGCCTTGGGCATGCCGCACAGCAGTCCGATGTAGTGGTTGTCATGGATGTGGAGATCAATCCCCCAGCCGCCGAGTTTGCGGAAGTCGCTCATGCCCGCGGACCAGTTCGGCTCGGCGATGACTCGGCGAAACGCCGCCCCGCGTAGCGCCCCGTACTGCCCGCTGGCGACGACCTCGCGGACATAGCGGAACTCGGGGAAGAACGGCAGCACCTGGGCGACCAGCAGCATGCGGTTCGCCTGCTTGGCTGCCTCGACCATGCGTTGAGCGGAAGCGAGATCGATGGCGATCGGCTTCTCGACGAGCACATGCTTCCCAGCCGCCAGGGCCTCCAGCACGACCGATTCGTGCTGATCGGTCGGGAGGCAGATATCGACCAGATTGATCGTCGGATCGGCCAGCAGGTCGCGATGATCGCGGTACTTCGCGATGCCGGTCAGGTCGGTCGTCGCACTGCCGCGCGGGCCGAAGTTCCCTTGAATGTCGGACCAGTCCCCGGCCAGCTTCTTCTCGCTGCGGGTCGCGATGGCCGCCACGCGGGCTCCGCTGACCTGCCTGGTCGCTTCGAAGTGGGTCATCCCCATGAAGCCCACGCCGATGATGCCAATTTGGAGCATGTGACAAGTCTCTGCGGGGGCCAATGATCAGTGCCGGTCGATCGGCTCAGCTTAACGCGGCTCCGGGAAGGGAGGCAATTGTGGCGGAGGTTGAGGGTTGAGGGGTGTGTGCATCAGAAAAGTAGGTATGAATTCACCACGGAGGCACGGAGGCACGGAGGCACGGAGCAGAGGCTGGCACGCTCAGCCGCCCCTGGAATCCGATGGCTGATGGCTGAAGTCGAGGCCAGCGGGTGGGATTCATGACACACACTGTCCAGAATCCGGCCCCTCGTGAATCGCGCTGAACGCTGAACTCCTGAATTTCTCCGTGCCTCCGTGGTCATTTTCTGATCGCCACCTACTTTTCTGACGCACACACGGTTGAGGGGATCAGTCCAAGCGTACGATGGCCCGGCACTCCTTCACGACTTCACAATCTCGGTCCCGATCCCCGTGTCCGAGTAAATCTCCAGCAGCAGCGAGTGCGGGATACGGGCGTCGATGATATGGACCTTGCGAACGCCGGCTTCCAGAGCCTCCAGCGAGGCCTCGACCTTCGGCACCATGCCAGCGTTGATGACGCCCGACTGGATCAGTTCTCGCACGCGCTCCGAGTTCAGGTTTGACTGCAACGTCCTCGGATCGGTCTTGTCCAGGAAGATCCCCTGCACATCGCTCAGGAACACCAGCTTCTCCGCCCGCAACAGCCGCGCGACGGCGGCGGCTGCGGTGTCGGCATTGACGTTCAGGCGGCCCCCGGCTTTGTCGAGAGCGACTGAGGGGATGACTGGGATCGCCCCGGCTCGACAGGTGGCTGTCAGTAGTTCGCGATTGATGTCGGTGATCTGTCCCACCCGACCGAGATCGACCTCATTCCCGGCGTCGTCCCGCATGGTGAGGCGTTCGCCGATGAGGACATTCTGCGAGCGGAAATTCATCGGCACCGCCCGCCCCCCGAGGTTGCGGATCTCGTCGACGAGCCCCTCGCAGATCTCTTCGGCCAAGACGCGAGAGACGATGTCGAGCGTGGCGTCGTCGGTGTAGCGGCGACCGTTGACCCACTTCGGCACAAACCCGGCAGAGTCCATCGCCTTGTTGATCGCCTTGCCGCCCCCGTGGATCAGGATCGGCCGCATCCCGACCGCCTCCATGAACAGCACATCGCTCAGGCACTGCCGCACCGACTCCGTGTCCTCCAAAGCCGACCCGCCCAGCTTGATGACCACATACCGGTCACGAAACTGCCGAATCCAACCGAGAGCTTCGACCAGTACCTGAGCCTTGCGAATCGCTTCATCCACGGTGGATCACTTCTACTTGAGGGGGGGCGACAACGGACCGGGGCTGCGGTCACAACGACTCCCCGCCACCCGATCCGGAGGGATTGTCGAATGCCGGGGAAAGGGTGTCAACGGGCGGGGCCGACACCACATGGCTACCAGCTTCCGAAACCGGCCCACGGCGAGGCTTTTCATCGCATCAGTTGCGGCTCATCGAACGGACTCTCATAATCGGCTGCGAAGTCTCTGGAGCGGCCCTCTGATGATCGGAATTTCGATGCGGATCAGTCACCTGTTTGCGGTTGTGGTGTTGAGTGGAGCGCTGTCCGGTGCAGTCCGCGGGGGCGACAACTGGCCTGGCTTTCGAGGCCCGACCGCCGATGGGAAGTCGGACTCGACGGGGTTACCGACCACCTGGAGCGAGACTGAGAACATCGCCTGGAAGACGCCGCTGCCCGGTCGGGCGTGGTCCTCGCCGGTCATCTGGGGGAAGCAAATCTGGCTGACCAATGCCACCGAAGACGGCAAGGCTCTCTCGGCCTACGCCCTTGATCGCGACACGGGGAAGATCCTCCACGACTTTCTCGTCTTCAACGTCGAGAAGTCGCAGGTGATGCACAAGTTCAACAGCTATGCCTCGCCAACACCGGTGATCGAAGAGGGCCGGGTGTACCTGAGTTGGGGCAGCTATGGGATCGCCTGTGTCGATACGGCGACGGCGAAGGTGCTGTGGGAGCGGCGCGACCTGCTGTGTGAGCATTATCGCGGGCCGGGTTCGTCGCCGATTCTGCATGGCGATCTGCTGATCCAGCACTACGACGGGTTCGATTTCCAGTACGTCGTGGCCCTCAACAAGCTGACCGGCAAGACCGTCTGGAAGACCGATCGGCCCACCGACTTCGGCACCACCGATGGGGACGTGAAGAAGGCCTTTGCCACACCGATCGTGATCACCGTCAACGGTCGCGAGCAGCTCATCAGCCCGGCCTCGAAGGGGATGTTTGGTTATGACGTGAAGACTGGTGAGGAGATCTGGCGGGTGACGTACGACCCGTTTTCGACCCCCGCTCGACCGCTGTACCACGACGGGGTGCTGATCTTCAGCGCGGGGTTCAGCAAGGGGGTGATGATGGCCGTGAAGGCCGACGGACAGGGGGACGTGACCAAGTCGCACATCGTATGGAGTGTCGACAAGGCCATGCCGTCGAAGCCCTCGCCGCTGCTGGTCGACGGACTGGTCTATGCGGTTCAGGACCAGGGGGTCGCCACCTGCCTGGACGAAAAGACCGGCGAAGTCGTCTGGACCGGTCGGCTGGGCGGCAACTACTCGGCCTCGCCGATTTACGCCGATGGGAAGCTCTACTTCTTCAGCGAAGAGGGCAAGACCTCCGTGGTCGCCCCTGGTCGCGAGTTCAAGCTGCTGGCCGAGAACACGCTGCCGGATGGGTTCATGGCCTCGCCCGCCGTGTCCGGAAAGGCGTTGTACCTGCGGACACGAACAGCGCTGTATCGAGTCGAGGTGAAGTAGCTACCTTCGCCAGAAGGTGGGCGAATTGTCTCGGCGTTCGCCGGTGCCAACAGACTTCCGAAGTCTTCGGAGACTTCGGAAGTCTGATCCAGCGTTCGGACGCTGGTTCCGGCCCCCCACGTTCTGGCGAACGTGGCTACGGAACCAATCTCGATTTGACCTGACCCACTTCTCGGAGTAACCTACACTCTCAGTAGGGTTCGCCCTCCTCCTCCGCTCACTATGGGATTGCTCCTCGTGGTCGTCGCCCGGAACATTTCGATTCGCCCCAGCTGCCGAATTATCGGCGGTGGCATTCGAATTATTCCTGCGCTCTGGCGACGTTGAGGACTCCCCCCTGTTTGAGTCACTCCAACCTCAAGTCGCCTGCGGCTTGAGGTTTTTTCGTTTCTGGGCTGTCGCCTTTCGCTCCGCGAAAGAACGTCCTTTCGCAGAGCGACACTCACCACTCACCACTCACCCGGTTCCCATCATGCGAGTCCAACTCTACGACACCACGCTCCGCGACGGCAGCCAGGGCGAAGGCGTGAACTTCTCCTTGCAGGACAAGCTGCTCATCACCAAGCGGCTGGACGAGATGGGGTTCGACTACATCGAGGGTGGCTTCGCCGGGTCGAACGACAAGGACACGGAATACTTTCAATTGGTCGCCGACATGCCGCTTCAGCATGCGGTGGTGTGTGCCTTTGGCATGACGCGGCGACGCGGGGTCACAGCTGCCGAAGACCCCGGCATTCAGGCGATGATGGCCACGCGGGCCCAGATCTGCACGGTGGTGGGCAAGACGTGGGACTTGCACGTGACTGAGGTGCTGCGAGTGTCGCTGGAGGAGAATCTGGCGATGATCCGCGACTCGGTGTCGTACCTGCGGTCGCAGGGGCGGCGGGTGTTCTATGACGCGGAACACTTCTTTGATGGCTGGAAGGCCAACCCCGAGTACGCCCTGAAGACCGTCACAGCCGCGTCCGAGGCCGGTGCCGAGATCATCGTCTGCTGCGATACCAACGGCGGGAATCTCCCCGAGCAGATCGCCGCGACGGTCAGCGAACTGAAGGCGAAGTTGATCGTGCCGCTGGGCATCCATTGCCACAACGACTGCGATGTGGCGGTGGCGAACTCGCTCCGCGCGATCGACCACGGGGCGATCCAGGTGCAGGGGACGATCAACGGCATCGGCGAGCGCTGTGGGAACGCGGACCTCATCAGTGTGGCGGCCAACTTGGCCCTCAAGAAGCAGCAGGAGATCCTGGTGCCGGGGGGGATCAAGCGGCTCACCGAGCTGTCTCGGTACATCTATGAACTGGCCAACATGAACGTCCGCAACAACCAGGCGTTCGTGGGTCGCAGTGCCTTCGCCCACAAGGGCGGCATGCACGTTCACGCCATCAACCGCCTCGCGATGAGCTACGAACACATCACCCCCGAGACGGTCGGCAACGAACGCCGCGTGCTGGTCAGCGAACTGTCGGGCCGGTCGAACATCATCGCCAAGGCCACGAAGTACGCCCTCGAAAAGGACGACGAACTGATGCGCCGCATCCTGGCCCGCGTCGTCGAACTGGAGAACCAGGGGTATCAGTTCGAGGCCGCTGAGGCGTCGTTTGATGTCCTGATGAAGAAATGCGCGGGGACGTACCAGTCCAAGTTTGATCGCGTGCATTCGCGAGTCAGTACGCAGATGGATGAGGGGAGGTTAGTGGTGAGTGGTGAGAGGTCAGTGAATGAAGAAGCCGCCGAACGCTCAACGCTCACCCCTGAACCATCCACCCTCTCCACCGAGGCCACGCTCAAGCTGCGGGTCGGCAACACCATCCAGCATGTCGCGGGTGAAGGCGACGGCCCGGTGAACGCTCTCGACAATGCCCTCCGCAAGGCGCTGGTGCCTACCTATCCCGGCCTCGCGCACATGAAACTCGTCGACTATAAGGTCCGCGTCATCAACTCCACCGAAGGCACAGCCGCCCGTGTCCGCGTCGTCATCGAGAGCACGGACGACACCGACTTCTGGAGTACCATCGGCGTCAGCGAAAACATCATTGAAGCCAGTTGGATCGCGCTGGTCGATGCAGTCGAGTACAAGCTGTTCAAGGACGAAGGGGCCCTGGGGAAGGTCGAGTAGCTACCTTCGCCAGAAGGTGGGCTTGCGGTGTTGACGTTCTCATGAGGGACAGGCCCCCGCGTGGCAACGCCGTGAAGGATTTCCGCGAGGCGTTTCCCCAGGTTCTGCCCCCTCTCCCCCACAATCGATGCGGCTTTCGGAGAGGACTTCACTGTGGGGGAGAGGGCCGGAAACGTGTTGGCCACCTGGCGAACGTGATCACTGAGAAATCCTTCACGGCGTTGCCTGCGTGGGTTGTCTCATGTGTTCGGACGCGGGTGCCGATCCACCCACGTTCTGGCGAACGTGGCTACGGCACCACCCAGAAATGGAAATCAGCCCCGGGGTTGGCTACACTCTCCCCTCGAATCCCCTTCGACAAGTCCCCTCCACTCATCCCTTCCCCCGGAGTGAATCATGTTTCGTCATTGGCCTATGTTCGCGATCGCAGTGGCTGCGTCTGTCTCGGGTTGCAGCAAGGCTCCCGAGTCGGTGGCCAATCAGCCCGCAGCGGTCACGGCTTCTGCGGATGACCACGCCATGACCCACGGGGAGGCTCCCGCGTTGAGTGCGGAGGATCAGGCATTGGCCGACAAGCAGAAGGTCTGTCCGGTCGGGGGCAAGCTCGGCAGCATGGGTCATCCCGTCAAGGTCATGATCGGGGAGCGGGCGGTGTTCCTGTGCTGTGTGGGATGCAAAGAGCAGCTGGAGGCGAACCCGGAGAAGTACCTGGCCAAGCTGGATGCAGCGGCAGCAGCCCCCGCAGAGGCAGCCCCCGAGGCCACGACCGAAGCCGGGACACCGACCACCGAAGAGCCCGTCAAGCCCGAGTAGTCGGCCCATCACCACTGGTCGGGGACGGCAGAATTCTTATGAATTCTGCGACTCCATCAGTCGACCACTACTGCACCGGGTTCCCCTGATTGAACATCCGCTTGATCTCCATGACATCGAGATCCCGCTTCCAGATCGCCAGTTCGTCGATCCAGCCATCGAAGCTGCGGTTCCCCTTGCCGGGCTCGGAGCCCTCTCCGAGCCAGACCGAGAACGGGTTTTTCCCAGAGTGAACGGTCCACGGCATCTCCATGTCGAGGAACCCGTCAATGTAGATCTTCATGGAGTTCGACTGCGGAGAATTGACGCACACGATCTGGTGCCAGCGGGTGTCGTTGGTGACATAGCTGCCGTTCAATTCATAGATTGTCTGATCCGCTGTGGTCACATGCAGGGCCAAGCGATTCGTTTCGTGGTTCCGATGCACGCGCCAGCCACTGTCCCCTTTGGCGATCAGGGTCTGCCACATCTTGTCGAACTTGTCGATCTTGAACCACAGGGCGATGGTGAAGCGGTCTTCGAGTTGCAATTGTTCGGAATCGGCGGGGGAGATTTCGGCCCGATGAGGGATGCCAGCGGGGTTGAAGCGGATCGACTTTTTGCCGGGGTAGCGTCCGGCGGAGACCTTGGGGCCGAACAGTTTGAGGTCGAACTGGCCGAGGGTGGAGCGGGCCTGGTTCTTGACGATGTCGCCCGAAATGTGGGCCTCTTCGAACGTGTAGTACACCAGCAAATCGGGATCGGACAGGGTCTTGAACAGCATCTCCCGCCACACATCTTCCGAGGCTGTGTCCTTGCTGATGAGGATCGGGCGGGGGGACAACTCCTTTGAGGCGACATGCTGCTGAGGCGGCGGACTGGCTGGGGGGGGAGGAGTCGGGGTGGCCACGCTGGGCGCGGCGGGTGGTTGAGTCGGAGTGGCCTGCGGGGGAGTCTCCGGGTTGGTCCCCTGTGGAGACGGTGGGCCCTCAGCGGTCGAATTCGACGTGGGCAAAAAGCTCGGCTCGTCCACCTGGCCCATCGCTTGCAGCGTGACCGATGTCAGCCAGCCAGCCACCATCAAGCCCAGCACAACACCTCCCAGAATCATCCAGTCCTTCTCTGTTTTCGCCCCCTTCTTCTTCCCCTTTTTCCTCTTCTTACGACTCACCAGCGAGGGCATCTCCATCGCCAGTTGGGTGTAATCGTCCCCCGACATCGTGAAGTCATCCAGCACCGGGTCCGCCGAGCCCGCGTTAATCATCGACGCCTGCCGTAGCTTGTCCGACGCTTGCGAGGCTCCCTCCTGCGGAGTGGCGGCTGACTTGTCGACTTCGGGGCTGCCGAGGGTGGGGACCGTGATCTGGTTCGGTTCGGGACTCTTGCCGAGGAACTCTTCGTAGAAGGCGCGGCGGTACTTGATCGCGGCGAGTTCGTACGGCGGTGACTTCGGCTCGGCGAATTGCTGGAGAGCTTGTGCGACCTCTTTTGCCGATTGGTACCGCTGCTCCGGTTTCTTGGCGAGCATCTTACCGATGACCAGCGCCAGTTCCGGCGGTATGCCTTTTACGAATTTCGTGATCGGTTCAGGATCGGTCGTCTGATGCAGCAGGAGCTTCTGGGTCGTCGTCTTGTCCGGGTACATGATCCGCCCGGTCATGATCGAATACAGCGTGGCCCCCAGGCTGTAGATGTCGGCGCGGGCGTCGACACTCTTGCTGTCGAGGGCCTGCTCTGGAGCGATGTAGTCGACGGTGCCGAGTTGGTCCTGGTCCACGGTCAGCGAGTCGTCCGATTTCTCGTCGAAGGCCGAGACCAGACCCAGGTCGAGAATCTTCACATGGCCACTGGAATCGATCAGCAGGTTTCCCGGCTTGATGTCGCGATGCACGAGGCCCGCCACATGGGCGTGCTCCAGACCTTCCGCCGCCTGGCGTCCGTACTCGGCGGCCTGCTGCCACGGGATTGGTCCGAACTTCTGGACGAACTTGGCGGTGTCCATGCCTTCGATGTACTCCATCACGATGTACGGCATGCCGTGTTCTTCGGCGAAGTCGAACGCCTGGATGATGTTCGGGTGCCGAAGAGTGGCCACCGCCCGGGCTTCGCGCTTGAACCGGGCCAGGGCTTGCTCCTGACGCTTTTTACTCTTGGGCAGGCTGATTAGCTTGATCGCCACCAGCCGCTCCATCGAGATCTGCTCGGACAGGTAGACCCGCCCCATTCCGCCCGCACCGAGCAGTTCCAATATCTTGTAGCGTGCGAGGTAGAACCCCTTGTACTTGCCCGCCAGCATCTGCTTGGCTTGGTATTCGGTGATTAACTGATTCCTCAGCAGTGTGGCGGCGAGGCGCTTCGCCTCGGACTGCTGGTGCTTCACCAGTTGCGGGCGCAACTTGTCGATGACCTCCGCATCCAGAAGCTGGCTCTTCTCCAGCAGTTCAAAGAACTCCTGACCATTCGCGGGGGCCGCCATGACACCTGTCCTCAGCTGAGAGTCGAATCGACGTGGGGCGATGAGGAGGCCGACTCCCTCGCGATCTGACACGTCTGATTGAGCTTACAGGCTGGGCGACCGGAGTCATGCGGAAAGACCGAATGACCCTCGTTCGGGACGTTGCGAGTTGGCAACGAGTTCAGTACGTGGTGTGATCGCTACAACCGATCTTGTACTGCGCTGTGAATCGTGTTTCCGATTCGCCACCAAGGGGTAAGGCCCGCAGATGGGGAGAACAGGGCGTGACGCGTCGGGTGACTGGTCACTGTCAAAACCGAAAGCCCAGGGGTTGCAACCCCTGGGCTTTGGTGGCGTGTCAAATTGTCATCCGATCACCAGCGTCAGTTCTTCCCCACAGACTCGATGAACTCGCGGGCGACTTCGCTGCGAATCCCCTGGTGGACATCGTAACGCTCGGTCCAGTACGCCAATTCTTCCCGCGTCGGCTTGCGGTCCAGCAGCAGTTCGTGCAGCTTTTCCACGTACCGAGCCTTGTCGCGGTCGACCTGGTTGAACACCTGGTTGTGAGCCAGCAGGGTCGCCTGCACATCGCTCAGAGTCTGGCCCGAGCGAATCGAGATCAGCCAGGCTTCCATCTCACGCTGCGTCGGGTTCCGCTCCAGGATCGTTTGGAACAGGGTTTCCAACTGTTCCTGGGTCACCGGCTGCTCCTGATTCCCGTATTGCGGCGGATTCTGGACCACCGGGGCGTCGTAGCCACCGACCCGCTCCAGAGCCACGGTGACCGGGCGATTTTGTCCCGTCGTCAGGTTCGTGAGCTGGTAGTTTGAGGCCGGGCTCGACTGGAACAGCGTCTGGTTCGTGGACGAGATCACATAGGCCGAGAGGATGTAGGTCCGGTTCGGATCGATCAGAGCCGGGTCGTACTCGATCTCGAAGGGGATCGAGTTCTGGCGAATCTGCTCGATGGTCGTCCGGGCCACGACGGTGGTCGGGGCATTCGAACGTGCCCGTTCCCGCATTTCGACCACGGCGACCGAACGTGCGGGCAGCGACACGGCATCTCGCCACGTCATCGTTCCGCCCAACTTCATCAATCGAGAGTCGAGTTGCACCGGCAGGTTGGTCAGCGAGCGAGTGCGGTTGTCGTACACGAGCATACTCACCCAGCCGTTCTTGTCGGCCAGTCGCTCGAACTCGGTGCCACAGTCGTACAGCGTACCGTTGACGTAGCCGACCTGGAATCCGTTGACCGACAGGATGATGTCATCCTTCTCGAGTCCAGCTCGATGAGCGGCCCCGTTCTGCACGACTTGCACAATCTGCACGCCGGTACTGGTGTCCTTGGAGTAGACACCGATCTTCCAACGCGGCTGCTGCTGAGACGGTTGACTCGGCGGCAGCGGTTGCGGCTGCACACCGGGGAGTTGCAGGGTCGGCTTGACCTGCATCGAGGGACGCAACGTGTCCACGGTCGAGGGGCGGGCCGGGTTGTACTCGAACCGCGTGGGGTCCGGCACCAGCACATTGCCCAGGCGATCTCGCACTTGGTTCGTGCTGACCTGCGTGGCCGGTGCGGTGAAACCACCCGGTTGCACGAGACGGGGGGCCGGATCGTTGGAGGTGGGTACGGTCGAACTGCGACCGGGAACCGTGCTCAACTTGGGATCGATCGACCAGGCGGGTTGAGCCACCAGGGTCAGGCAGGCTGCGATCGTCAGCCCTTTCAAAAAACTCCGCGTCATGGGAGGACTCCTTCCAGGAATGTGTGTATGAGAGCGAGCGAATCTGGGCGGTCCCGATCAGCCTTGATCGAGAAAAACCGCCGTCCGATCAGCGACAGCGTGGATGACGCGAGGTCAGTTGAGGGTGTTCAAACCGACCGCACTGAGTGCCGTCTTGGCGGGAGCCGCCGAGATCGGTTGGAAGCCCGCTTTGACCACGTCTTCCTGTCCCGAGTGGCTGAACACATACTTCAGGAACTCACTCTCGACGGCGGGCAGTTCCTTGTCCGGAGCGTGATTGATCACGAACTGCAGCGGACGCACGAGCGGGTAGGTGCCGTGTTCATCCGCGAGCGAATCGATCTCGTAAGGGGCTTCTCCGGCCTTCCAGGCAATCGGCACGGCCTTGATCCCGGAGATCTGGTACATCTCGCCCGAGAACCCAATGGCATTCGGATCGGCTTGAATCGCCTTGACCAGCGAGAGGTTGTCTGTCTCGGCGGTGATGCCCGAGCGGAACTCACCGCCCTGCAGCACGAGCGACTGGAAGAACACCTGAGAACCGGTCGTCGCCGCACGGCCTCGCAGAGAGATCTTCTGAACCGCCAGATCACCGCTGACCCCCGCCTCGCCCCACGTCGTAATCTCCTTCGCTTCGCCGCGCTTCAAGGTCTTCGAAAAGATGGCATCGATCTGGGCCAGGGTCAGGCTCTCAATCGGATTGCATTCGTGGACATACACTCCCAGCCGCTCCAGCGTCGGCACGACCAGCTTGGGGGCATACCCCTTGGCCTTCGTGAAGGTGGCGATCTCTTCGGCAGTGGCTTCGTAACTCAACATGCCGATGTTGGCTTCGCCAGCCATCACAGCGGGGATCGCATTCGTAGCCCCCTTGACCGTGATCGTAATCTCCACGTTCGGATAGAACCGCTTAAACCCGTCCTTCCAGGTCGCAACGACCTGCGACATCGTGTCCGAGCCGAGCAGGGTAATCTTGCCTTCGAGCTTGTCGATCGGGCGGTACGTCGGCAGTTGCGGGTCCAGAAAATCTTCCGCCATCACCGAGGCACCCGCTGCCAACAGTGCCCAAGCCATCATCGAACACAACACAGATTTCAGCATGTTTCCCTCCCTGAAATGCGAGCACGCCAGCCTTCTCAGCTGCCCAGTACTCGACCTCGATTCCATTTCTGATCGCCTCGTCCGAGACAGTCTCTGTCATCCGCTGACACATTCCGACTCGAACAACTGGCCTCACGAGACTCTCATTTGAACACTCCAGATGAGGCACAAACGAGCGACCCTTTCGGCCAGCGCGCGGAGTATACGGCAGTTTTTGCCGATGACTCAAGAGGAGTTTTTTGTAGCACGACGCTCCGCGTCGTGAATCACTGGGTCGGACTACATTCGTCGCCGCACGATGACCTGATACCCCTTGTGCCACACCTCGATCTGCGTCATCCAGAGTTGCAGGAAGACATCAATCGCGTGGCGAGGCGGGAACTCGACCGGACCGTCCCAGCCATAGTCATCGAACAGCAACAGGCCACCCGGCTTCAACAGGGACCAACACAACGCGGCGTCGACCAGGATGTCGCGGGCCTCGTGGCTGCCGTCAATGTAGATCAGATCGAACGTCCCCGGCACAGACCGCAAGGCCACCTGCGACTCTCCGACGCATTCGACCACCCGCTCGCCGCGCCCGGTCTCGATGATGTTCGACCGGAACCGCTGCTGCATCTGAGCATCGTCCCACATGTCGACGCAGGTCAGTTGCGACTCGGAATGCGTCAGGATGTTTTGCAGCAACCAGACGGCGCTGCGGCCTTCGTAGCTGCCGATTTCGAGAGCCCGCAGCGGTTGACCGGCCAGCGGACCGAGTAAGAGACTCCAGACCGGAGTATGACGAGAGAACCAGTCGGCAGTGAATTCCATGCGAACCTCGGCGGCAATGTGGGGACAGTCACCCAGCCCACCCACGTTGCGCAGCGATCACTCCCACGACACCGACATGGGGGGGTACCGTCTTATGGAGTACGAGCCGCACGCTGCTGCTCCGCCAGCCAGCGCACGGCGTTCTCCACAATCCGTAGCGTCTCCGGCTGCTGGTAGACCGCAAAGGTCTCGTGGCCGGGGCGGAAGTAAAACACCTTGCCGGTGAGCAGGAGTGCGACACAGAGTGGATGACGCCTGGGAGATCCGATCGAGGAGTGAAAAGAAAGAGAACCGCTCGCCCGATGTCATACCATTCCTCCGCAGCCTCTGACCAGCGCAGGGGCGTTCGGTCGTCCGCCGGACCATTGTCAGCAATTGTTCCGAAATCGCTGGGGAGACGCACGCCATCGAGAACCATTCACACATCGCCATCAGACAGCGACTTCGGAGACATCGCCGACAATCCCGAAGCACACTCGGTTTGCGGAAAGCCCTTTCCGACGGTCAACATTTCCAGTCCGATTCTCTACAATCCGGCATCAGCGGTCTGAAATGCCAGCCGCGCCGGAGTTTACGTGACGAAACGGGCGTTCGTGAGGTAAACTACACACCGATGTCCGCAGGCCAGTGGAGTCATATCATGTCTGATCGCCCCCCCTTGTCCCGCGCCGAAATGGAGGTCGCACGCATTGTGTGGACCCTCCGCGATGCCACCGTCCGGCAGGTTCTCGACAACCTCCCCGAGACTCGCAATATCAACTACAAGACCGTCCAAACCTTCCTGCGTCGTCTCGAAGCCAAGGGCTATCTGGTCTCCAAACGCGATGGTCGCAGCTTGGTCTACACCGCCGACGCCCGCCCCAAGCAGGTGATCCGCGACACCGTCAAGAACTTCCTGAACAACCTGTTCAATGGGGAGCCACTGCCGCTGGTCGAGCATCTGATCCGCGATCAGGGCTTGAGCAAGAATGACATCAGCCAGTTGCGCACTTTGCTGGACGAACTCGAAGCTGGCAACGGCGGCAAGTAGGATCAGAACCACAGCAGCCGTGTCGTCTTTCTCTCCGAGGCCCTCCGAACTACGAATCCGCGATTTGTGTTCACGCTGCGTAAATTTCATGCGGCTGGGGAGAGGCTTTTCGCGGTGGCTTGGCGGGCGGGCCAGCGCCCCGTAGGACGGGCACATTGGCCCGTCCCCGCTGTGTCTGACCCGCCAGAACGAGTC
>JAYTWO010000255.1:0-4782 GCA_043743415.1 Planctomycetota bacterium | reverse complement strand
CAGTTCTCCCACCACCGCCACGCCCGCCACCACGGCCACAGTCGTCCACGTCAGGCCGAGATGCTCGTTCTTCTGTGGCAGAAAATAGGCTGAGGCCGCTGACAGGCCGACCACCACCCAATTCCCCGGGAACCGATAAAACGATCCGATCCAAGCCGCCACACTCACCACAATCAGCCCAATGCCCGCTGCGTAGTACACCCAGTCAGGTTGAGGCATGGTCGTTGGTTCACAGGAGGCTCGGTGCGGAAGGAGGCTCTCGGTGATTCTCCCACGGAGATCGTACCACGAGCAACGACGTGGCGGACACGATGGATCATTGGCTTCTGCCAAGTCGCTGATCGCTGGTCGTCATCGGCTTGGGGTCTCGTTCCCAAGCCGGAGCTTGCTTAAACCCGCTACCTTCTGCTGAGCCTCCCACTTACATTTTGTCTCTCAGGAAGACCAAAAAACCTCGCCCTGCAGAGTGCAGGGCGAGGCTGAGGAGGACTGTACCAAGACGATTTCGTTGTACTTACGGAATCGTAATGCTCAGATCCTTTTCAATGTCGGCTTTCACGCCTTCCATGTGCAAGAGCCATTCCTTCGGCATTCCCGGCACACCGATGACATAGACATCGTAGCTCCCGTCACGACGCTCGCAAACGCGGAGCTTGTGCTTGACGGATGACAACTTCGTCACACACTTCTTCGATTGTGACGTGCAAGGGCGACATGGGACACAGACAGTGATTTCGCAGCAATCGATCTTGTATGTGTGTTTTTTGAACTCACACTTCTCGCTCTTCTTGATCTCAATCGCCGGAACAGGCACGATCGCTTCCGAGTCGTGACAGTTGACGTAGAACTTCTCGTCGATGATCGACTCGTCCAACTTGCCTTCTACCACGACCGGGATGTCAGTACAGATCTCGGTTCCTGGTGGGCACTTGCTTTCAACCTTCGGTGGATTCTTGCCCTTGTCGCAGGACGGAGTACACGGTCCTGTTCCCCCATTGCATGGGCAGCAGCTCACGCCGGAGACGACAGTCGTCGAATTTGCAGGGGCGGAAGCCGGAGCCGCGTTCTCATATCTGACGGTTCCATCCGGGTAAGTGACTCGGACCTGTTGAGCCTGAACAAGCTGCCCTTGGGCGGCTACCATCATGGCCAACGCACACAAAAACTTCTTCATAGCCTCGCTCCTTGTTGAATGGTCGTTGCGGGTTCGTTCTGCGAAGTGCGTGAACAAAGAACCACGTACTGACCAAATCCTTGCGGTCCTCATACTTCACAGACGAACCACTCCACGTAAAATACCTATTTTTTTTTTGAGTCAACAAGGATGGGGGTTGTGGCGATAAAAAAGATTGTGCGTATTACATGTCCTGTGGAATATCTCGGAGGTTTGCGAGACTTGGGATGGCGGGGGCGAGCCTCGCTCCGTAATTGATCTACACAACTCTCGGCTCCACAGCAGATTCCACTTGGGGCGAATATTCCAGCATAGTTGTTGGCTGGCTTGCATGAATCCTTACGCCAAGTGCCACCGGCGAGGGTTTTGACTCGCCGATGCTGGACGTGGGAGACAGGTGTCGAGTTCTGGGCAGTTGCGAGCCGAATCACTTGCGGTCCAAGGCGACCGCCAGTGCCACCCGGAGATCACCCAGCGGCGCGAGAAGTCTCCCCATTTTCAGAAACCTCGCCTGTTCCGCTAGGGTGCAACGCTGTGTTTGTCGTGCTGCGCGGCACTGGGTGTCGTCTGGGAAGCGAGATGAATAGTCGTCCGGATTCCCGTTGCTGTCGCCGCGTTTCTTCGGCGATGCGGTGAACATCATTTCCAAATTCCGTCGCCAGTTCGCGCCGGATCGCTCGGATTTCTTCAGTCGGAGTGGGAATCATGTTCAGCCTCCCAGAGTTGTTCAGGTGTGCAAATCACCGGCGGCTCGAATCCGCTGTCACGACACACGGATGCGATCTTGGTTTGGAGAGTGGGGTTCGCGATGTGCTTGAAGTTCCAAGTCGCAATATATTGTACACCGTTGACTGCGGCGATGGCGATGTGAAAAGCGTCACGCGGTTGGGAGGCGGGCACCGCACCGTTCGAAACCAACGCGTCTGCTAAATCCTCCACAGCGTCCGAGGTATCGAGAAGCTCCACCCCATGGATCACGACCAGTCGTTCCGCGGCAGCTGTGGGGTCACCGGCGCTGCACTCGTCGATCACCAATTGGGAAGCGAGGAGCCGGAAACGCTGTGCGGCAGTCATCCACCATTGACGAGTCACAGCCTGCCGAGCTGCAGTCATGGGGTCCGGATGTATCCGGCCAGCAATGCTTCCCACGACGGTCGTTTCAATGTAAACGGTGTCCATTGCGACATCGTATCATGCCGAAAGACTGCTTGCTGCCCAGGTTGACTCCAAAGTCGACCAACCGAGGCCAAAAAACGGCAACAGCCGGGTCTCTGGGGAGACCCGGCTGTGGGGGATGATTGAGTTCTACTGGAATGCGTGCCGCTACTTGCTGGCAGTCGCCGCCCCCGGGGCACCGACCCGTTCGGTCTTGCGATTCGGGCTGTCGTCGGCTCCCAGCGGTTCGTCGCTCGGCAGCACCTGAGCGACATCAATGCGGTTCTCTTCGCCGCCGAAGGCCGAGAGGTATCCCAGGATTTCCTGGTAGTGGCCGTAGACCCGCATCGAGTCGAAGCGGGTGATGAACCGGGTGCGGTCGCGGCTGTTGAGGCGGGTCCAGGCCACGATGGCCTTGTCGATCGCCCCGGCCAGGACCAGAGCATGTGTGCTCTTGAGCTTCAACTGGGACTGGAGCGGGATGTCGGGGTCGCTGCCGTCCAGAGCGAACGGCAGCGAGAGCAGGCCGCCGGACTGGTTCTGAATGTCGTCGCCGCCGAACGGCTTGTCGCCGATGTCGATCGTCGCCTTGGAGTCAATGGCTTTTTCGATCTTGTCACCGAGCGGGATGTTGTCCGGGTTGTGAGTCACCCGCCGTCGCCAGCGATCACAGTACACCAGCAGCTTGACCAGATGGTCGCGGGTCGGGTCATCGAACCCACCGCGGTCCGACAACTCGTCATTCGCGAGCAGTTCGGATCGCATGGTGAACAGGGGGGAGAGAGCCGCTGCAATGTGCAGGTTGCGGAGCGTCACGATCGCTCGACGGAATTGTTCGTGACCGGGGTCGCCGATGGGCATTTTTGGGGGCCTTTGTGAGGGGGGGAGGGGTGAGTGGGGGAGTCATTCGAAATCCGAAGCTCGAAATTCGAAAAGTGGATCTCTGTTTGTTGACGACTGAGAACGGATGAGTCTTTTTGGGGGCCGAAACAGCCCATCGAGTGGCAGGCGATCAGACGCTCGATACTCCAACCCCAAGGGGGTTGCGTCATTTCGCGAGTCAATATCCTTGGTTTCAGAGGCGACGGGCGACGCAACCCCGTTGGGGTTGATGAGGCCCGGGTGTCGACAAGACCCAGGGTAGGCTCCTGCGTCGCCAACCCTGGGCTACGTGGCGGAACCCCGTTGGGGTACATCCGTGCCAAGCCGATGACTGTCGTGACAGAGTTGGTCTGGGAGACCATCTCTCCAAAGAGTCGGATTGACCTGAATACTGGGACTGACGACATCCCTTCTGGCTGAAAGCTGACCGCTGCCAACACCACCCCTCTCACACTTTCGTCGTGAGCGGAGCTGCTTCATCCACGCGGTGGTTGATCGCGGCAAAAATGCGGTCCACCACTTCGCGGG
This sequence comes from Planctomycetota bacterium, assembly GCA_043743415.1. GTDB lineage: Bacteria > Planctomycetota > Planctomycetia > Planctomycetales > Planctomycetaceae > TH-plancto1. The sequence continues at coordinate 1,043 of JAYTWO010000255.1, read as the reverse complement.
TGCGAGAGTCGGGATCGTCCTTCAGCTTTTCGAACTCGTCGTCGAGGAACATGCCGCGCAGCGCATCAAGTGTTGCCACACGTCCCTCTGACTGGCGGAGTCCAAGTAGCTCACCTGCCTCATCCAACTGTCGGGGAAAGGGGGCGCGGGCTGTTGGCACAGCCACACCGCCTTCCGCTGCGGGGGACTTACCCTGAGAGCCTCGGGTTGCGCGGCGCTGCAGAACCTTGAGAAACAACAGCAGCGCGACCCCGCCGACCCCACCGGCGACAGCTGTGCCGCTGAGGACTCCGAGCGAGGTGAGGACCGAGATCGCCACCGGAGCCAGGCCGAGGATGCGGGACCACAAGGAGGATGATCCAGCGGTCCCAGCGGATGGTGCGGGGGCAGTGAGGACCGGCTCGGGCGGTCGAGTGAGCGGAGTCTCACGCGGGAGGACTGGCGGAGGGGCGATCAGCTGAACCACCGGCTCGCGGGGGACTACCGGGAGAGTCACGGGCGGTGTGACCGACTCCTTCAGCCCGAGTTGTTGCAGCAGCCATTCCGGCCCGAGGTAGCCCTCGACTCGCTGACCGGGTACGGTGAAGACCGGGACGCTGCGGATGCCCTGTTGGGTTGCCAGTGATTGAGACTGGTCGACATCTCGAATGACCAGTTGGAACTTCGACTCCAATCGGCTGCGGAACCCCGGCTGGTTCGCCAAGTCGAGGTGAAACTGCTGGCAGGGGGGGCACCAGCTCGCGGTCCAGATCGTCAGCGTGGGGCATGGACTTGCTGTCGGTGATGGAGGGCGAGACGGGACGGTCGGTCGCCTGTGCCAGGGGCAGTTTACACAGTCGCAGCGAGTCCCGGCGGTGAGTCGCTTTCGCTCCCACGCCTGCCAGCCGGTGAGGAGCTGCGGTAGCTCTGTGCGGTAAACCTTCACCAGTGATCGCGAAGGCGGCGCGGTGTCGAGTTGCACTCGGAGCAAGTCGTGCGGCGTCCCGCGCGACAGCAGGTACTCGACCAGCGAGAACCCTTCGGCGTATAGCCTCGCGGTGTCG
>JAYTWO010000254.1:0-5844 GCA_043743415.1 Planctomycetota bacterium | reverse complement strand
ACCTCCTTGCGCCGCCGAGAACCATCAGTCCTCCTTGATATTGCGCAAATCTTGTGCCATGAAATTGGGAACTTGTGTATAAGGATGAGAGCTCCGGCTGGGGACGGAGAGGGGTGGGGGATCCAGTTGACATCACCACGCGACTGCTCCCGCTCCCGTTATGGGATGGTCCACGCCCCGGCGACCGCCTACTCCAGCTCAGGCAGATTCTGTGAACCTTCATCCATCGTGCGAACCACAGCGGCTTGGACCAGTTGTTGGATCTCTTCCGTCAGCGAGTGCGGCACGGCGATCGGACGAACAAATTGGGTGACCGTCGTCACAGGGTCATCCTTGCCCTGCACGGTGATGACACTCGACACCGTCGCATAATCCGAATCCTCACAATTCGGACAGCGATAGCACACCACCGACATGTAGTCCGCCAGATTGATCTCCCCCGCTGCGAGTGAAGCGATCAAATCGTACTGTTCTTCCTCCATCGCTTCAGTAATCAGGACTGGATTGGCCTTGGCGATGCTCAGGGCATCGCGCTTCTCGGTCCAGCAGTTGCATTCCTCGCAGAACGGAGACCACGTTTCGGCACCGGTTACGTAACACATCCCGAGCACCAACACCGCTTCCACCAGCCAGAAACCATACAACACCATCCCCGTCGGCTTGGCATTTCGCATTTCCCAGAGGCCCTGGTCGGCGAGCAACTGCATGATCTCCCAAGTGATCGCGGGCTGGAAGATCAGGAGATTCGTGTTCCAATCCCAGAGCATCCAGATGTACCACACCCAGGCGAAATACATCCCGAGTACACCAATCACCAGCGAGATCAGGATCGCAAAGAAGCGATTGCGAACCTTCATCTTGTGGCCCACGCCATTCACCGCGACCCCCATCACCGCGCCGAATCCCACAGTCACGAAGATCTTGATATAGATGATCGGGTTGTACCGACTGATGACCGCATAGATGAAACCGGAAATCAGCGCCACCAGCGTGCCCAGCCCCAGCATCAACACCGTGCCCCAAAACGGGATCTTGCCCGACGGCTGGTAGTAGCGGTCTTGGTTGTCGGACATTGGAATCCCCATGTCATCAATGACGGAAGAAGGACGTTTCGCAGAGGCTACACCAGTCTTGCTGGATTCTGCAATCTCAGGACGGTCTCTCCCATTGTGGTACGACGCTCCTCTCGGCTGACAGGTTGGGCTTCTCGGTCTATCCTGCGGCTCGTTCGGAATGCCGGTTGCCGCGACTGGAATCGCAGCGCCCCCCTGGAATGAGTCCATGCTGATCTGGTTGATCGATCGCTTTGCCGCCGCGCCCGATTCGCTCGCGCCGGGGATGTCCGGCCCCTCACCGGTCTTTCTCACAGCCCGCATTGGCCTGGCGGCTGTGGTGTCGTTTCTGGCGGCGATCCTGTTGGGGCCGAGGTGTATTGCGTGGTTGCGAGTCCGGTTCAGCGAGCGGATCGACAGTGCCTCGTCGCGGCTGAATGAGCTGCATGCGGCGAAGGCCGGTACGCCATCAATGGGCGGCGTGTTTATCGCGGCCGCCATCGTGATCTCGGTGCTGATGTTCGGGAACCTCGCCAATGCCCGAGTGCAGTTGGCGCTGTTCGTGACGGTGACGTTTACGGCCCTGGGGAGCCTGGACGACTGGATCAAACTGACCACCAAGAAACGGGGTTTGACGGCTCGGCAGAAACTCTTCGGTCAGTGTCTGCTCTCGGTCCTCACCGCAGCGTGGCTCACCCACATTCAATCCGAGGCTCCACTGGGGACCGCGTTCGTGTGGCCGCTGGGGTTCGGGTCGTTTTCCTTGGGAGTGGCGTTCATTCCGTGGGCCATGCTGGTCATGGTCGGCACATCGAACGCGGTGAACCTGACCGACGGACTGGATGGCCTTGCCGCCGGGTGTACGTTGTTTGCGGGCTCGGCCATCACGATGACCATCTACCTGTCGGGGCACCGCGAGTTGGCCAGTTACCTCGGCATCCCGCACTTCATCGGGGTCGGTGAGCTGGCGGTTCCGCTGAGTGCGATGGTCGGAGCGGTCCTGGGGTTCCTGTGGTTCAACGTCCATCCAGCCCAGGTATTTATGGGCGACGCCGGGTCGCTGCCACTGGGGGCTTTGCTGGCCGTCGGAGCCCTCGCCACCCGGCAGGAGATGCTGCTGGTGATCGTCGGCGGCGTGTTCGTGGCCGAGACCGTCAGCGTGATTTTACAGGTCGGCAGCAATCGGCTGCGGGGCAAAAAGATCCTCGCCTGCAGCCCCCTGCACAACCACTTCGTCTTCGCTCAAGTGCCCGAGACCCGGATCGTCGTCCGGTTCTGGATCATCTCGGCGATCCTGGCGATCTTGGGGCTGGTGAGCTTGAAGTCACTCTAATGTAGCCACGTTCGCCAGAACGTGGGCTGACGGAACCCGTATCCGAACACAGTGCAGACTTCCGAAGTCTTCTGAGACTTCGGAAGTCTGTTGGCACCCGCGAACGTCGAGAGCATTCGCCCACCTTCTGGCGAAGGTAGCTACGTCCCTACCGCACGCCGATCAACTTCAGAATCACCGGATCAATCAAGCTCGTCGCCACATGTTTCGCCACGCTGAAGTCGTGATGCGAGCTATGCTCGTGAGGCACCGACACGATGTGCGCCCCAGCCGCAGCTGCGGCTTTCGTGCCGTTGTGGCTGTCTTCGAGGACGAGCATCTCGTGCGGCTGGACCCCCATCCGCTGGGCGGCCTTGAGGTAGATCTCCGGATTCGGCTTGCCGTGCGTGACATCCTCAGCGGTCAAGTGCATGGTGAATCGATGCAGCAGGTCAAAGTGATTGAGCATCCGCTGCATGTAGACCCGGTCGGACGAGGTCGCGACCCCCTTGGGCAACTGGCTGGTCTCGATGTGTTCCAGCAACTCCAGCAGACCCGGCATCGTACAGAGTTTCGTCTCCAGGAAGCCGTCGAAGATACTCTCGGATTCGGCCTGGAGATCATCGACTGTATCGGGCAGCTCCATCATCTCGATCATCGCGCCGAACGCTTCGCGCGCCCGCCGACCCATCATCTGGTTGAACAGAGCCTGCGTCGCGACCTTCCCGCGCCGCCGCAGCAACTCATGCCCCGTCAGGTGAAACACCTCCTCGGTATTCACCATCAGACCATCCAGATCAAACACCACAGCTCGAATGAGAGACGCCACAGCACACACAATCCCGAAAACTCCGAACGCACCATGCTTCTCTCGCACACGCGAGAGGAACTGCGCCCATCAAGTCCATCATCGGGACCAACCGGCGAGGACGCAACACCGATGAGTGGGGTAGCTGCGTTCGCCAGAACGCGGGCGAATTGTGAGATGACTCTCGCCCCGTACTGCTCATCACGCAGAGCATTGGGGATGAGGAGGACATCCGGCAAGTGTCTCATCCAGATGTGGACCACCCCAGTTCGCCCGCGTTCTGGCGAACGCAGCTACGACAGCATCCTCAACAGACGATTGCCAGAACGCCCGCGCACCTCCGGTTCCCACCGATGAGAAACCAAACCTCCGAAATCCCGCCGTTCAAGCCATCGCTCCCGTCTCCGGGAACCCTCGGTTGCGAGCCGATGGTCTGTGCGTATAATCCAAAGTCGGTTCTTGTGTTGCGACGTTTCCGGTGGGTGCCCCGCACCCGGCGGTTTGTGAATTGAGGCTCGGATGAAGGCGTTCTTCGAGTGGTTCCGCAATGTCTGGCTCGCTGTCACCACGGTGGCACAGGGCATGTGGATCACATTGCGCACGATGATGAAAACCTATGAGCGCAAGTCGTTTGCGGAGATCTACGAGTATCCCGAAACCCCCGTCCCGGTGAAGGCCCGCTACCGGGGCTTCCACCGGTTCGACCTCACGGTGTGCATCGGCTGCGACAAGTGTGCGGTGGCCTGCCCGGTCGACTGTATCTATATCGAGAAGGAAAAGAGCCCCGTCGGCAAGGGGTTCCGCATCAACGGCTTCACCATCGACTACACCAAGTGCATGTTCTGCGCACTGTGCGTCGAACCGTGTCCCGTCGACTGCATCTTCATGGGGTCGAACTTCGACCTGAGCTGCTACAGCCGCGACGGTTGCGTCGTCGACTACGCCAAGCTGCCGCTGGAGATTGCGTGGGGCCAGACCACTTTGAATCCGACCGCTGTGTCGGAGTCGAAGGTGCTGTACCAGCCGGTGTGGGTCAAGGGCGAGCCGACGCCGTATGACTTCGAGGCCGCCAAACACTGAAGTCGTAGCAGAAGTCGTCAGACTTCTGCCGTCCAGCGAAAGTCTGACGACTTCCGCTACGCGAGGGATCAATGACCGCCGAACAGAAACCCCTGACCAAACGATTCACCCGCGCCGAGGCCCACAAGGCCCTGCCGCTGGTGACGAGTATTGTCCGCGACATCGTGGAGCTTCAGACCGACCTGGATGGGCGGCGAGAACGGCTCGGCGAGTTGCGAGTCATCCGCAAAGGACCACGTCAGCGATCCGAGACGGACCCGTACGAAGAAGAGTTTCGTCAGATGGAGGACGATCTCCTCACTGACGATGGACGACTTCGCGGGTACTTCGAGGAACTGACCAAGCTCGGAATCGAACTGCGAGATCCCAAGGCCGGGGCCGTCGAGTTCCCGACCGTGGGCCTGGGCCAGCTGACGTGGCGGCTGGGCGACGCCGATGTACAAGAGGTCTACACGACCGGGGCCTGATTCGCGGCGACATCCGATAGCGCTCACTCTCTGGCTGACAACTGAACACTGATCACTGAGAACTCAGAACATGGCCGATCTGAACCTACATCTCCTACTCGCCTTCGTGGCCGGAATCGGCTTCATCTTGGTCCCTCTGTTGGCCGGGAGGCTGGTTCGCCCGAACCTGCCCAACGAGGAGAAAGACGCCCCGTACGAGTGCGGCGAACCCGCCATCGGTTCCGCCTACGTGCAGTTCGACCTGCGGTTCTACGTGGTGGCGCTGCTGTTCATCATCTTCGACGTGGAAGTCGCCTTCTTCTTTCCGTGGGGGACGATCTTCGGGGGAGCCACTCAGCTCGCTGACCCGGCCCTCAGCGAGGCCACCCGCCTGGCGATCAGTGATCGGTTGCTCGATCTGCCCGCCGGGACGACGACACTTGAGTCCGCCCTGACTTCCGAGATGGCTCTAAAGCTCAGTTGGCTGGGCGTCGTCGACATCGCCGTCTTCTTCGCTGTCCTACTCGTCGGTTTCGCCTACGTCTGGAAACGCGGCGACCTCGACTGGGTGCGAGCCATGGTCGCCCAGTCTAAAGAGACCGCCTTGAAGAAGCGCGAACGCCCCATCGTGGCCCCTCTGGAACCACAACTGGCCAAGTAAGAGTCCGTGGGATAGGCTTCCAGCCTGTCATGTTTTGGTGGGACTCGACAGGCTGGAAGCCTATCCCACGCTGTCCACTCCGGTCGCTCAATCCTTCGCCGAGAGACTTCGGAAGTCTGGTCTCCCTCAACCCTCAACGTTCTCCCCCCTATGACCATCCAAGACATCCACCAGCGTCTGGTCGACCGGTTCGGCACCGCCCAGATCACCGGCCTCAACGAGAAGGCCACCGACCCCTGGATCGAGGTCGCCCCCGCGGCCATCGCCGACGTGGCCGAGTTCCTTAAGTCCGACCCCGACCTGGCGTTCGACTCGCTCAACAACCTGAGCGCCACCGACTTCCTCGAAACCGATGCCAAGCTGGCCGCCAAATTCCCCTACCAGCCGCACACCGAAGTCGTCTACCACCTGTACAGCTTCACCCGCAAACACCGGGCCGTGGTCAAGGTGAAGTTCGATCGCTGGAAAGACAACCAACCCGGCCA
>JAYTWO010000253.1:0-14835 GCA_043743415.1 Planctomycetota bacterium | reverse complement strand
CTGTGATGTTTCACCCCTTCAGGGTGCAGAGGCCGCCTCGACGAGGAGTGGTTTCTGGCTGACTGCTGATGGCTGACTGCTTCCCCTTCGGTTGCGGCTGTGCCGCGCTGGGTTCATCTCCGCTGTCTCACCACTTCGACGACTCAAGGCCATTTTCCGTGGACTCCGTGCGATCCGTGTCCCTCTAGCGCAACTTCAAAACTGACGCGGCGGGTGTCTGGTTCGTTGGTGCATGCGAGACGCCGAGTGACATCGCCGACGGGGACACGCTTCACGACGTGGTGGAGCGGGGTTACGATGCAGTGGCGAAGATCAACCCCACACCTTGCCGGAGCCTCTGATGACCTCGCCCCGCTTCCGAATCGCGCTGCTGACCGTTCTGTTTGCCCTCGGGTCGGCGGTGGCCTATACGAGTTTCCGACGGGAAGGCGGCGACGAGACCGCCAAGGCCGCACAGGCCTTCCTGAAGCAGCTCTCGCCCGAGCAACTCAAGATTTCCCAACTGGCGTATGCGGCTCCGGAGCGGGTCGACTGGCACTTCATTCCGAAGCCCGCTCGCAAGGGAATGCAGGTCAAGGAGATGACCCCGGCCCAGCGTGAAGCTGCGTTTCTGCTGCTGCGGAGTGTGGTCTCCCAGATGGGATACAAGAAGGCCACGACGATCATGGCCATGGAGAAGCTGCTGTTTGAACTGGAAAAGGGCAAGGGAGCCAACATCCGCGACTCAGAGCGGTACTACTTCACGGTGTTTGGCAACCCCGCTGGCCAGGAGCCGTGGGGCCTGTCGATTGAAGGGCACCACATGTCGCTGAACTTCGTGCTGAAGGGGGATCAGGTGATCTCCTCGACGCCGCAGGTGTTCGCCGCCAACCCAGCCACCATCAAGAATGCCAATGCCTCCGGGTTTGAAATCGGAGCCCGCATCCTGGCCCACGAAGAGCAGTTGGCGTTTGACCTCGTCAAGTCGCTCACTGCGGAACAACTGGCAGCGGCCCTGATCGACAAGACCGCGCCGAAGGAAGTCCGCAACGCGGGCATGGCTCAGCCGCCGACCGATGCGGCTGTCGGTATCGCGGCAGGCAAGTTGAATGCCGAGCAGCAGAAGGTGCTACGGAGCTTGCTCGAGGAATACTGTGGTGCGATGCCGGAGCATGTGGCTCAGGCGCGGCTCAAGGAGCTCGACGCAGTTGGTTTTGACAAGGTCCACTTCGCGTGGGCGGGGGCCACCGAGCCGGGTGTCGGGCATTACTACCGAGTGCAGGGGCCGACATTCCTGGTCGAGTTCGTCAACACCCAGCCCGATGCGGCGGGGAATGTCGCGAATCACATTCACTGCTTGTGGCGGGATATTCGCGGAGACTTCGCCCTGCCCGCGAAGGCGGAGTGATGTGTTCTGGAGTGGCCTTCGCCCGAAGGCGGGCGCAGGCGATCGACTTCCTCCCGTGCCATCCGCTTCGACAGAAGTGGAAGCCTGAACTCGCGTGCGGCAGCGGGTACAGTTTGCCCACGTTCTGGCGAACGTGGCTACGATCCTACCGGCGGGATGTACGTATTCATCCGCGCGGCATAGTCCTCGCGCACGGGGCTGAAGACATCGAGGACCGTGGCTGGGCCATTGACCGCCACAGCCCGGTGCGGCACGTTCGGCGGGATGATGAATAGCGACCCGGCCTCGACGATGCGGGTCTCGTCGCCGATGGTCAGCTGGACTTGCCCCTTCAGCAGGATGCCCCCCTGTTCATGGGGGTGATGGTGCAGCGGGACTTCGGCCCCGTCATCCATTTCGAGATACGACAGCATGAGGTGCTGCCCAAACGGCGTTCGCATGCGGCAGCCGGGGACGGGCTCGATGGGCGGGAATTGATTGAGGTCGATGAAGGGCACGAGGGGGTTCCTCAATCCGTGGGGACAAGTGGAGACGGAGAGGGACCGGCCTCAGACGTGAAAAGACATCGCTCCAACCCCTGCTTGAAGCGATGTCTCTCGATTCATTCTCACCGATGGGCCGCACTCAGTGCAGTGGTTCCAGATCCTGGCAGTTGCAGACGGGTGCGGGATCAGATTCGCCCGTCGCAACCAGTTCACAGGCACAGGAGGAGCCATTGTCCGTGCAGGTCATGGCGTATTCATGAATGGTGACATTGGTCACGGCAAAATTGGCCATGCAGCGGGGCACGTTATTCTCCGTGATGATCCCGTTTCCACACCGACCGGGGATGGCATTGCTCCACACCATCTCGTGACAGTTGAGCGACGCACATGAACCATCGCTCTCCTTTGTACACATTCCGCCGGGCGGATTCGCTTCCACTTCGTGGGGGGGCTCACACTTGGAGGGGACGTGGACCACGGGATAGGTTCCGCACTGGTCTGCCAGCAACGGCGAAAACAACGAGGCGGCTCCCGCGAACAGGAGTATCGTCGGCATCAGGAACTTCTTCACGTCAAGACTCTCCTTCAACAGTCCTCGGGCCAAAATCGGGACACCCGATGAGATTTGAGGACGAATTAGTGCTTCGACTCTTTGAGGGACGCCCGTCTCCACATCCAGACACCCACGGCAATCATCGCCAGTCCGTTCAGCACCAGCAGTGATCGCTTCGGAAATGACAGGGGAGCTGGCTCCTGGATCTGGGGTACGCTCAAGACAGGCGAGTTCAGGGCCAGCGAAGGGATCAGGGTGCGGACATCGTCAACGGGACCCTTGGGGCTGGGAATGCTTGCGCCGTTGGCCTGCTCCCGGAAATCCAGCACATGCCAGCCCAGCGGCTTGGAGACCACGAACATCGACTCCGGGACCGGTTCGTTGAGTAGCGCTTCGTCCAACAATGCGAGATCCAGTGCCTGCAAAAACCCCTTCGCATACCGCGCCGTCAACACACACCGCGGCAACGTGATCCCGCCCGCGAATGTCGTCAGACCGGAATACCCCACTTCCTGGATGACCTCCCCATTGAGAGTCCGCAGCCGATTGACGACGGCACCCGAGGCCCAATCGATGGTATTCGTCGTCTGGAGTTCTCCCGTCTGGCTCGTCGGAGCCGTGACGGTGATCAACCGCACGAGGCCGCCTTCTCGCTCGGCGATGTCCGGTCGATAGCCACCCGTGCGCGATTGCAGTGGACTCCGAAAGAGTCCCAGGCCAGGTACTCCCGCTGGATTGCGGCCTCGTTCATAGACATGAACCTGCTGGTTGTCTCCATCGTGGACGAAGCTGAAACGGTCGTCGTCCACATACGTCAACAACCCGAGGACGTGCCGCCGGTGTTGCCCCTGGATAAAGATTTGGCGAGCCGGAACCTCGATCTTGGCATCCAGGCCCCCGACATCCCGCAGGAAGTCGGGGGTCCGTTCGGGATGCTCTTCGAGGTCGTGGAGCTGAAACTTCTCTCGCACTTGATCGCGCGTCAGGGGGGCGATCGGCTTGATTCGAAAGAACATCCGGAATTGGGCCTCGCAGGACACGACATCGGACCGCATGCTCTCCCACAGCGGCTCCAGATGGTCCATCGCCTCCGTGATTTCAGGAGAGAGTCCGGTCGCGGAGACCACGGTTTTATCTGAGGCCGGAGGATCGGCAGCTCGGGTGAGTGGAGGGAGTCCCCCCATCGCCCAGAGAGCGATACACAGCCCCATTCGAAATAGAATCCCTGCGGCTCGCATGCGGATCAGACCCAACTGAATCTCAATGCCGTGATGTCCTAGGTGTGACCGGGAGCTTAATGAGCCCTCCCCAAAATGAAAAGGTCAGCGCGCGAACGATTTTCTATACCGGCAAGAGTGTTAATACTCCTAACACCCATGGCATTTCAGGAAGACACACACCGCACATGAGTCGTCCGTCACGACAACCCATTGTGCCGCAGCAACGATTCCGCCGAGGGCTCACGACCCCGGAATTCCCGGAAGATATCCATCGGATGCCGACTGCCGCCGAGGGCCAGCACCGTGTCGCGGAACCGCCGACCCGTCGCGCGCACAGCCGCCTCCTGATCCAGACCCGCTGCCTCGAACGCCGAGAACGCATCCGCGCTCAACACCTCCGCCCATTTATAGCTGTAGTAACCGGCTGCATAGCCGCCTGCGAAAATGTGCGAGAACGCGCACAGGAACCGGTCCTCCGGGAACATGGGCAACACCGACACACGCTCCATCACCCGCTTCTGCACATCGAAAATACTCTCGGTCCCCTGGGGATCAAACGCCGAGTGCAGCTGGATGTCCGTCATGCCGAACGTCAGTTGCCGCAGCATCATCGACCCCGCCCGGTAGGTCTTGGCCGCCACCATCTTCTGGAACAGTTCCTCCGGCAGCGTCGCTCCCGTTTGATAATGCCGGGCCAGCTTGTTGAGTGTCGGGCGGTGATAGCACCAGTTCTCCATGAACTGGCTCGGCAACTCGACGGCATCCCACTCGACTCCGCTAATGCCAGCGGCATCGGGGTAGTCGACCGTCGTCAGCATGTGTTGCAGCCCGTGGCCGAACTCGTGGAACAGCGTCTCAACCTCGCGAAAGCTCATCAGCGACGGCGTCTCGCCCATCGGCGGAGTGGCGTTGCACACGAGGTACGCCACGGGGTGCTGAACCTCGTTCCCCTGTGGCCTGCGGGTGAGACAATCGTCCATCCAGGCCCCGGGCCGCTTCGTCTCGGGCCGCGAATAGGGGTCGTAGAAGAATCCCGCGATCGGGTTCCCCGCCTCATTGCGCACGGCGTAATACCGCACATCGGGGTGCCAAGTCGGGACATCTTCTTGTTCGATGGTGATCCCAAATAGAGTGTTCAGCAGGTCGAACAACCCGTTCACGACGATCTCGTGCGAGAAGTAGGGCCGCAGCTCCTCCTCCTTGAAGTCATACCGCTCTTCCCGCAATCGCTCGGCCCAGAACGGCACATCCCAGTGCGAGATCGGCTCGCTCTGGCCCCGGCTGAGAGCGAGTTCGGAGACCTGTTCGAGATCGCGCCGCGCGGCTGCCAGAGAGGCCGTGAGCAGCGTCTCGAACATCTCCTCCACAGCCGCCACATTCGGGGCCATCTTCTGGGCCAGGCTGAGGTCGGCATAGGTCTTGTACCCGAGCAGGCGGGCCTTCTCCTGCCGCAGCGCGAGGTGCTTGACGCACAGGGCCGAGTTGTCGAGTTCCCCGGACGAGGCCCGCGTCATGTAGGCTCGGTACACCTGCTCTCGCAATGAGCGATTGCGGCAGTGCTGCATGAACGGAGTGAAGATCGGCATCTCCAGCGTCACTCGCCACGGGCCGTTCTCCGGAGTCGCCTCAGCCGTCCCCTCGGGCTTCGAGCGATTGAAGGCCGATGCCGTCATCCGCCGTAGCGTCTCCGGCCAGCCCTCCGTGTCCTCGGGCGATTCGATCAACAGCGACCACGCTTTGTTCGAGTCGAGCACATGGTTCGAGAACTCCGTCCCCGCCTGGGACAGATCCGTCTCGATGGCGTTGAACCGCTCACGCTCCGCTCCCGATAAGCCAATGCCAGACAGTTCACAACTGAGAATCTTGCGGTCGACGATCCGCTGTTGAGCGGCATCGAGGCGGATCCACTCGGGGCCAGAGCGGAGGGCCTTGAGTGCCCGATAGGCCGGCTCACTCTGCGAGATGCGGAGGCCGAACTGGACGACCTCCGGTTGCACGGTCTCGAAGGCTTCTCGCAACGGGTCCGAGTTCATCACTCCGAACAGGTGCGTCACCGGACCCCAACTCCGCTCAAACATCCGGTTGAGCGAGTCGAACACCTCGACCGCCCCGGCCCAGGTCGGTTGAATGTGGGCCTCGATCTGCTGGAGTGCCTGCTCGCCTTGGGTCAAGGTGAACCGCACCGCGGGCACGATATGTTCCGACTGAATGCGATCGAAGCGCGGCGTCCCGCGCTCGGTCAGCAGCGGGTTCGTTTCCAACTCAACGGGGAGGGAACCAAACAGAGTGTTCGACACGACAGAATCTCGCTTCGCAAGAAGGGACAGTACCACAGTCCGTGGTTGTACGGGGAACTCGCCACGAGATCAATGTGTGAGTCAACATGAGGCGAGTTGGCACCCCGAGTTGGCTGTGTACTCATCCCCCAGGCATGCCAGGGACACACTGCATCCAGACTCGCATGAAATCCCCGGAGAGGAGCGATTCTCAGGGAGCCGGAGCTTTGACCGGAATCTCCAGCAACTTGGCCACACGGGTCCAGGCCTCGGCCCGCTGGCGGTGAAACTCAGCGCCGTGGGCTTCGGTCTTGTCCTTGGCATAGGCCCGCAGCGAGTCCGCTTCTTTCTTCAGCAGGGCATAGATTTCGATGATCTCCTGCACCGCTTTGGCATCTTCAGGAGTCAGATCCGAATTCTGCAATGTCTTCAACTGCACGGTCAGGGAGTCAGAGAAGACGGCAACTTCCTGCATCAATTCATCGACACGTTGCGGCGGGTACAGATCCTTCTGGGCGTTGTCCGCCACGACCCCGATGTATCCGTGCGTCGTATAGACATGCGACGAGGCCAGGCTGCCGATGAGCAGGAGCCTGGTGTCATTCGGGGCTGCAGGTTTGGTTTCGGCGGCTGGCTCTTGTGAGCGGGACACAGTGGGGAGTGTCCAGAGCGCCAGAGCCAGGAGCCCGAGTACCGCCCAGCGAGCGGTAGGGGTGTCTACTCGTGGGATGATCGGACGGGTACTGGTCATCGGTCGGTCCTGGAGTGGTGTGCTGTGGAAGCGGCCAGCCAGAAGAATCCCCTCCTCTCTGGATCACCGCTGAAAGCGGATCGCTCACTCCCGAATGATCTTCAGGATGCGGTGGTTGTGGCTGTCGGAGATGTACAAGTCACCGGAGGGATGGAGAAAGATCCCGTGCGGCTGGTTGAGTTCGACCTGGTCGGGGGAACCACCGACTCCGCCGGTTCCGACCTTCCCCGTCCCCGCCACGCGATCGATCCGGCCCGTCTGGGGGTCATAGCGGCGGATGGTGTGGTTGTCGGTATCGGCGATCAAGATCGTGCCATCGCGGTCGAGGCACAGATGCTTCGGCCCGCGGAGAGTGGCCTCGATCGCCGGTCCGCCATCGCCGCTGTGCCCCGGCTTTCCAGTCCCGACAACGGTGGAGATGAGTCCCGCCTCATCGATGACTCGCAAGGCATGACCGCCCCGCTCCAACACGTACACGCGACCCGCCTGATCCGCCATCACCGCTCGCGGGTCCACCAGCGGCTGGTCGCGAGCGGGGGCGTTCTGCTGAGGGATCCCGTCCTTCCCGTTGCCCGCGAGGGTGTCGACGACTCCCGTCTTCAGGTCCACCACCCGGATGCGACGGTTGTCGAGATCGGCCAAGTGCAACTTCTCTCCGTTCGGAGAAACTGTCACGCAATAAATGCCGCCGTACTTCGCCTTCGCCGCCGGTCCGCCATCGCCCGAGAACCCCTTTTCGCCGGTCCCCGCAACCGTGGAGATGAGGCCCGTCTGGAGATCGATCTGGCGGACCACCTGATTCCAAGTGTCGGCGAGGTACATCACCCCCTGCGACGAGATCGACAGGTTGTGCAGGCCGTTGAACTGGGCCGTCGTCGCCGGGCCACCGTCCCCGGCAGACCCCTTCTGACCGGTCCCCGCGATGACGGTCAGCTGGCCTTGCGAGTCGATCCGACAGACGCGATGGCCGCCGAGTTCGACGAAGCACAGCTGGCCGGTCGCATCGAAGTCGACGCCGAACGGGGTATTGAGTCGGGCCTCCAGCGCGGGTGCGGTCCCGGTGGCTGTTCCCCCACCAGCCACGAGAACGACTTGATCGGCAGCAGCGCGATCAGCCCACAGAAATATCGCCAACACACAGATCACCCACAGACCGCAACGGCTCATCGGCACGTCTCCCGGGAGGTCGCAGAATTCGTGACGGCAAGGTGGGACGGGCACATTTTCCCGTCCGTCATCCAGACGATCTACCAAAACCGACATCCCCGTTGCCGATGGTCGTCTCCGTCCCATGTCATCTGCCTGGACTTGCGAACGCCCAGCGAAGACGGGCCACTAGACCCGTCCCACGCCCACGTTTTACTTCCGGGCCTGAATCTGGGCCAGCGCGGCATCATTGCTCATGCGGGCGTCCCGGATTTCCAGGATCGCACTCCGCAGCCGCTCGGGCCGCGAGACTCCCGCGAGGATCGCCAGCACGCTCCCCTTGGCATCTCGCAACTCCACATCCGCAGCGTGGTGGAATGCCTGCCCGGAATGCACCTTGCACGTAATCTCGGCGATGTCAGCGAGTTCGACTCGCTTCACCAGCCGGGCCCCGATCGAACTCCGGATTTCGACTCCGCGATTGGTCACGAGGTAGCGACTGCCGAACACCTTTTGCAGCAAATACAGAGCGGCTCCCAGCGGAGCCAGCGGCAAGGCAAACAGCAGGTAGGAGACTGGGATGTGGCACACCCGGGCCGGGATCGATTCGCAAATCTGCCCAATCAACCGGCCCAGCGACAGGGCCGCCACCGAGGGGTAGGAGATCTCCACAATACGATCCTGCCCCGCACTGACACCAGCAATGGGAGTTTGAGCCAAGACTGCCACGATCACCTCGTCCCACTTCGGTCGCCCATCACACGCGAGGGGTGACGAATCTCACCGACCGCGTGCCGTTCACGTTTCCAAAACCTAACACACCGCCGCCGCTCACGCCACTGAACCCGTTTTGGTTTCAAGGTTTGGGAATTCTCTTGCCTCGGCGGCAGTTGCCGGGGATGATCCGAAGGGGTCGTTGAGCCGACGAAAGCCCACTGGTTGCAACCGGTGGGCTTTGATGAGGCTGGACGCCAAGAACTACGCCCCTCCATCGCTCAACCCTCAACGGCCCCCCCCATGACCGGTCTCCAATCACTCGTCGCCTGCGGCACTCGCTTGTGGCTCGACAGCATCGACCCTGTGCTGGTTCTGGAGAACCACGCTCTCGGTGCCACCGGGGCCACCTCCAACCCGATCATCATTGCCGACCTCCTCAAGACCGGACGGTTTGACGGGGAGTTGAAGGAACTCATCGGCCAAGGATTGAGCGACTCTGATGTCGCCTGGAAGATGACCGACCGCCTCGTCTCCCGAGCTGAGGCCGTCTTCGCCGATGTCCATGCCCGCACCCACGGCGACGATGGCTACGTCAGCTTCGAACTCGATCCGCTCCTGGAAGACGCCAGTTGCCCACTCAGCACCGCCGAGCGGGCCGCCCAGTACGTTGAACTTGGCCAAGCCTGGAATGCCGGGCACACCAACCGCATGATTAAAGTCCCCGCCACCCCTGCCGGGTTGGCCAGCCTGGAGGAACTCTCCGCAGCTGGGATCACGCTCAACGTGACGCTGATCTTCTCGACCCGGCAGTACCGCGAAGCTCGCGATGCCGTGTGGCGCGGTGCCCAGCGCCGTAAAGACCCGACCTCGTTGAAATCGGTCTACAGCATCTTCGTCAGCCGCATTGATGTGTACACCCTGGCCCAAGTGCCCGACCTCTCTTCCGCAGCTCAGGGCCTCGTCGGCATCGTCAACGCCCAGCGCATCTGGGCTGAGAACAATGCCTGGTGGGGCCAGCACAAACTCCCCCGCCAGCAGGAGATCGTCTTCGCCAGCACCGGCACCAAAGACCCGAACCTGCCCGCCGACAAGTATGTCTCCGCTCTGGCAGGTTCCGACATTCAGACCAACCCGCCCGCCACCAACGCCGCCGTCGAGAAGCTCGGCCAGCGCTACACTCGCCGCGTCGATCAGACCCCCCCCGCAGCTGTGCTGGCCGAGATCGATGCGAAGGTCGACTTCACGCGGATGGAGCAGACCCTGATGAGCGAGGGCCTCAAGAAGTTCGCCGACCCGCAGAAGGCCCTGCTCGCACTGGTCGCCACGAAGCGAGCCGAGTTGGGCACGTAGCCACGTTCGCCAGAACGTGGGCGAACTGGAATCAGCGTCCGAACACGGCGAAGACTTCCGAAATCTTCCGAGACTTCGGAAGTCTGACGCGAGACGCCTCTCCCAGAGCGAGCCCCGAGAACGTTCACCCACCTTCTGGCGAAGGTAGCTACCGTGCCACTCTGTCGATCAACCATCAACCATCAACCCTCCGGCCCCCTTTGTCTCAACACGCGATCCTCATCACGCTCGATCATCTGGCTGCGAGCCTGCTCGGAGTCTATGGGCAGTACCGTGTGCGGACTCCCGCGCTGGATCAGCTCGCGTCGCGCTCAGCGGTGTTTCACAACGGTCTGTGTCATGCGGTGCCGGGGCAGGACACCTCACCGACCGCAGACTGGGAGACCACGCCGCACGTCCAGCTCTTGTGGGCCGAGTGCGAGTCCGCGGACGTTCCGATCCAAATCGTCCAGCAGTCCCCCGACCAGCCCGCCCGTGAATGGGTCCGCGACGGGGTGGACGCCATCCGGTCGCAGCTGTCGAGTGACCGACCGGGGCTGACGTGGATTCAGGGGATCGGCGTTTCCGACCCCTGGGTGCCGGACCACAGCGGCTGGGATGTGGAGGTCGCGCGGTTGCTCGGCACGACGTGGGAGGAACTCCTCGCGGACGAGTCGCCGGAGATGACGCCCGAGCTGGCGATCCAGGAACTCGTCGCCGAGGGACACTTCTCCCGCCACAGGCGACCCTCCGCTCCGGATCGCGTCGCGAACCGGCTGAGCCTGGCGCTCTACACGGCCTGCGTCGAGAAGCTCGACGAGCGGCTGGGCCGACTGATCCGCGAGTTCCAACGGCACGCCCAGCCCGAGAGCTTACTGATTATCGCTGGGCTGCTGGGCGACGACCTGCCCCGCGAATGGCCGGTGCAGCGTCCGGTCGAGTTACACACGGAACTGGTCCGCGTGCCGCTGATCGTGCAAACCGGCGCAGGCCACGCCGGTGGGTCGACGGTCCTCGAACTGGTCCAGACCACCGATCTCGCCGAGACACTGGCGGCATGGTTGCTCGGCGAGTGTCGTCTTTCGCTCCGCGAAAGTACGTTCTTTTGCGGAGCAAAAGGCGACACTCCTCCCCACGACCTTCTCGCCGTGGCTGGCAAAACCGCCCCCGGTCGCCCCTTCGTCCAAGTCACCAGCCCCACCGGCGAAACCCTGCTCCGCACCCCCGAAGCCCAACTCGTCACCCGCCCCGCTGCCCCCGCTCCAGACGAAACCGACCCCACCGAGTGGCTGACCCTCAAACCCGAAGACGCCTGGGATCTGCTCAACGTGGCCGACCAGCATCACGATCTGGTGGAGACGTTGCGGGAACTTGGGGGAGACATCAGGCGGTACGCATCAAAATTCGGACGTGTTTCGTGAGGATATACACAGAGTTTCCTCGATGTCAGCAACTGGCGTCCGATGTTTTCGACCTCCCCCATCTGCTGGCGGAGTCTGAAAAATGAGCAAAACACCAAGGGTTCTTGATGCGTACCGCCTGCGCGTTCGGCCTATTCGAGTCCGGACAGTTTCCTCGTCCCGGCAGGGACGCCCGAGAATAGCCCACCGTTTTAACGGTGGGGTGATGGTCATCAAAATCAAGCGAGTCCCGTCAGGGACGAAAGAGAATCTCTATCGCCAGACCACGTTGTTGTGTCGCTCGTGTCTGTCGCCCCTGTCGGGGCTGGATCGCTGGGAGAGAGCTTTGTTCCCACCGATGAATCGATGGGCAATTGTCGGGAGTCCCTCGCGGGACAACCAGGCGGAATGCTGAATCGGCAAGGTCCGGCTGGTGTGGGTCACGCGGGGGACTCGATAGGCTCACGTCTACCGGTCGCTTCACGGCACGGAAAACTGCGTCAGCAAATCCCCCACCACCGGTGGATGCGGGGAGATGAGTAGTTCACCCGCCGCGACCCCGGTCAACCCGCCCAGCAGCTTGGCCTGCGCCTCGACCATGCGGAACACCCGCTCCTTCCCCGGCGGGAACTGCGTCTGGTAGGCCCGGATCGACGCGAGCTTCGCCTCCAGCGTGTCACCAATGTCGATCACGAAACTCCCCGGCGTTTCGTGTGTGGCTGAGGCCCAGCCGAGCGGATACCAGAGCAGCTTCTGGATCGCATGCACCGGCAGGCCAGCGAACTCCGCGTCCCACTTTGACAGCCGCGAGTAGAACACCGCAGCGTCGGTGATCTGCATGGCCTGCCAGTGGTCGGGCGAGGCCATCGGGGTTTTGCCGTAGATGCCGAGGACGACCTTGGGGCGGTACTGGCGGAACACCTTGGCCAGCGCGACGCGGGCTTCGTAGCTGTCGAACAGCCGTCGGTTGGGGAGGTCGAGCGTGAGCCGCATCTGCACGCCGAGGATCTTCGCGGCCGCTTGAGCTTCGGCGAGACGCACCTCGGGACCGGGGCTGCCGGGGGTCGGCTCGCCATCGGTGAGGTCGACGATGCCGACGCGATGGCCCTGCTTCACCAGCTTGGCGAGTGTGCCGCCGACAGCGATCTCGACATCATCGGGGTGGGCCCCGACAGCGATCAGGTCGAGCGGTTCGACTTCAGAGGCCGCGTTCATGGGTTGAGTTCTCGTGTCGCCAGTTCGTGGGATAGGCTTCCAGCCTGTCATGTCTTCCAGCGTGACGGACAGGCGGGAAGCTTATCCCACGGGATGCAGGAACTGCTTGATGGTCTTTACCAGCCGGTTTGGGTGCGTCAAATACGGGTAGTGCCCCGCCGAGTGCATGGACTCCCACGGACAATCTGGCAGGCACAGCGTGAACTCTTCGCTCAGCTTCGCGAGAGCGAGTCCTTCCCCTTCACATCGAATGACCATCACCGGTGATTTGATCTCGGGCACGACCTCACTCCAGTCAGCCTGGCTGGCGGCGATCAGACGATGCGAGACCTGCCCCACTGGAGTCGCTCCCAACTCATCGAGCAGGAACTGATATCGTGTGGGGTCGAACGGTGGGAAGTAACCGGAGTGATTTTGCTCCTGCACCCGCAGCCACCCCGGCAGCGTCGACATCGGACGGGTGAGCCGCTGCCCGAGGCGATGCAGGAACCGCTCTCGCGCCAGGGTCGGCTGTCGTAACACCGGACCTTGCAGCAGCACATGCCCGACTCGCTCTGCGTGGTGCTTGAGCAGCGTGAGCGCCACATGACACCCAAACCCTGCGGCATACAAATCGAATTGCGCATGCCCCAGCGAGTTGGCCAGTCGACAGATCGCCTCGGCTGTTTGTTCGAGCAGGGCGCGGGGCTGGGCTGTCCAGGTGGCGGCTGCGACCATGACGCAGGTGTACTCCTCCCGCAGCAGATAGGCCGTCAAGTCAAACAACCGCGCCGACCCGGTGGCACCTCCGAGGAAGTACAGCGGCGGTCCCGATCCGTAGACCGTGGCCAGTATCTCGCCGCTCTCCAGTTGGACTGAGATCCGCTGGCACTCCGACTCGATGGCCGTGACGACATCGACCCAGTTGAGCGGCGTTGGGCACGGCTCGGGCAGCGGGGCGTCTGGGACAGGTTGGTCGGGAGCGACGGTGGACACGACGGGGCCTCTGGAAGGCAACCGGTATCAAGAGGGAGTGACGACCGGTCTGCGAGAGGAGTCTGATCGGAGAATGGCAGGCTGACAACCCACCTCTCGCTATCGCCTCTCTGGCCGGGCCCATTGGCCCGGCCCCAATATGCGTGACCCGCCAGAGCAAGTCCACATGGGGAGCCAGTCGCCCCTGTCCCATGCCACCCGCTCTCGACGCGCGAACGTCGCTCGGGGACGGGCAAATGTGCCCGTCCTACTTCCTCTCGGCAGCGAGCATAGGGATGTGAGTCCCCCGTGCCCGCGCGACGAGTAACAAGGAGAGCAGGTCGCACGTCGTTTCACGACAGACTGACATCTGCCGCTCGCTATCGAATTACTGGACCTGCACGGTTCCCGGCGGGCACTCGATTGTTGTGCCGTCGGAGAATTTTACGGTGCGAGGAACCTGCCCCATGTTCCAGGCGACGTGAGTCCGTTTTCCGGCCTTCTGAAACACCGCGTAGAACGGCGTGTCGGCGGTCACGGTGCGGTCCACGTGGCCGAAGGCTTCGAGGGTCTTGAGCCACACGAGCGTGTTGCAGAACGAGTTCCCGGCCTCGGGCTGGAGGTCGGCGGGGCGGGCGTGGAACTGAGTGAGTGCGTCCTTGGGATCGGTCAAGCCCCGGTACATCCACATCAGATCGGGCCAGGCGTCCCAGTTTGTGCCGTCCATCGGGACTCGCTGTTTGGCCTTCTGGTCATCGGCGAGGTTCTCAGCTACCAGGGCCTTGTAGTTCTTCTCGCAATACTCCGGGTACCGACCCAGATACAGATGCCCGCCGGTCAGCGGCAACCAGTTGATGCCGTGGACCATCTCGGGGTTGCCGGAGAACCACGTCCCGTTGGCCCCCTTGCCACCCCAGACCATCGTCACGACTGACGGCGTGTAGTTCGCATGATGGAACTGGTCGGTCACGTCGTACCAGTAGTGATTAATCGCCTCGACCTCGGTCGTCAGTTGCCAGATGCCGAGGTCGCGCAGCTGCTTGTCGCCGGTCGCCTCGGCATAGAGGATCAACCCGTACCAGGCATTGATCGCCTCGCTCGACGATTCGTTGTTGTTGCCGTCTCCGAACTTCGCATGCCCACTGGCCCAGGTGTGCCCGGCATACGGATCGAAGTTGCGGAGGAACGGGAACAGCGGGTCGTCGCGGTCGGGACTCGCGAAGTCGCGAATCAACAGCTTCACCATCCCGCCCCAGCGCTCATCCGCCGCCCAAGCCGGGTCACGGCGGGCGATCTCTCCGGCGGCGCGGATGAAGTAGCCGTAGTGGAAGTGGTGGTCGTTCAGTTGGTCGTCGCTGCCATAACTGGCGGGGTAGCCGATGAGCGTACCCCAGTTCTGGTC
>JAYTWO010000252.1:0-8316 GCA_043743415.1 Planctomycetota bacterium | reverse complement strand
TCTCAGGGTCCACCCGGCGAAGCCCCTCCCGGTGATGCCCGAGAATCATGAGCAAGTCCTGAATGTCTTCGATGAAGTCTGGGCCATCGGGAACGCTTTTGGCTGGTCGCATTCGGTTTCCAAAGGGGTCATCAGCGGACTCGGGCGCGATGTCGAACTTAACGAGACTCGACGGTACAAGAACCTCATTCAAACGGATGCCGCCAACAACCCGGGATCTAGTGGCGGTCCGCTGCTCAATGCCCATGGCGAAGCGATCGGGATCAACATCGCCATCCGCGCGGGTGCCCAAAAGATCGGGTTCGCCATCCCGATTCAAGATGCTCGCAAGGTGTTTGTGAACCTGATGTCACCGATCATCAGTGGCCCCTCCGCGAAGGAGCAGATGGACCTCCTTAAACCCGTCTTCGGCGAGGCCAAACGCGGGATCCAACTCGGTCTGGCCATCGGCTCTCTGGAGCGGACCTTCCCCGAGGGAGGCCGCATCCCGCTGTGGCTGTTCTATCGCAACGAGGGAGAGCAGGAGCTGACGTTCCAGACTTCGATGGACTATATGAACGACACGGTGACTGTGACGGATGAAAACGGCAATCGGGTTCAGGTCTCCTTCGTGATGCACTGGATGGACATTGCTCCGCTGACCATCACGCTAAAACCGGGTGAGGTCTGGTGTATCGCCACGCTGGGCTTGTACCTCGGCGAGCCGATGCCGAGCATCAAACCGGTCGCCGGGAAGTACAAGCTGACCTATCCGCAGGGGATCTGGTCGACCGAGTTGGAGGAACGACTGGAAACAGAGGGACTCCACGCCGGACAGGTTGTCAAGTCGCCGACCTGGAGCGAACATCTCGATACCGGCACGATTGAGGTGGAGATCTTACCGAGCAAGGCGGGGGCCTTGGAAGCTCGCATCCTGGCCAGCCAGCCCGCAGTGGACAGCCGTGTCACCCAGAGAGTTCTGGCTGCCCTGCAATCGAAGGGTTCACTGCACTTCGACCACGCTCCTCTAACGAATGTTTTTTCAAACATTGCCGATACGCACGGAATTGGCATTTCTCTCGACTCGAATGGACTGCGAGAGGTCGGGGCGACGGAGGAGACCCCAATCACAATTCAGGTCGAAGGAATCACACTCGCGAATGCCCTCGATCAGCTGCTGGCCCCTCTCAAGCTCGGATACATCGTCGAGAATGAAGTCTTGATGATCACCAGCGCAAAACGCCTTGAGAACGGAACGAAGCCGAAGGTTGCCCAGCCCGCAGCGGACGAGATGGTCGGTGTCGTGCTCGATGCCGCCACGCGCCAGCCCGTCGAGGGGGCCACCATCGAGTTCATGTGCCGTAGCCCGAAGTCGAACGCCTCCACCTCGAAGCTGGGGCTGTTCCGAGTGGGGGGCTTCCCTCCCCAGGAACCGTCCATTGTCATCGTTCGCAAGAGTGGGTTCGCACCTCGATTTTTCATGCGTCCACCGGGCGGCACGGGATGGGTGATCCTGCTGGACAACCGCACCTACTTTGAGGGGACAATCACGGACAAGCAGGGCCAGCCGGTTGGCGGAGCCACGATCCGCGCCACCTGGGAAGCTCCGATGAGCGAGAACCCCGACGAGGGCGGGATGCCGATGGACACGGAGACGATCTCGCTCGCCGATGGAACATATCGGCTCTGTGTGCCGGGGCTGATGGAGTTTGAACGTCGCCATGCCGAGTATCGGGGATTCGACATTCAAGTCGTGGCCTCCGGTCGCGGTTCGGTCCAAAAGCCAGGGAACTTCATCGGTCCACATTCGGTTGTCCCGTTGTCGCTCCAGTTGCAGGCCCCCGCAAACTTCGCGGCCCAGATTGTCGACAGCGAGACCGGTGCTCCGGTGCCGGACTATGTGCTGTACACCGTCGACAAGCCCTTCCGCATCGGGCGATCCGATGCCCAGGGGCGACTCGTCATCGACGATATGACGCCCGGTATCGTCATGTTCTTCACGGGGGAAGGCGAAGGAAAAGACGATTCCGACTGTGTGGGGTGTGAAGGCTCGAAGCGGTTTGACCAAGTCGTCTATGCTCGCTGGTGGTCACCAGATGTGCGGAAGGACGAGGACGGACCGTATTTTGGCCAACTGGTCCTGCCGCAGGAGGGGAAGTTCCACGGGAACTTCGATCTCCTCCATTTCGACATCCAGCCCGACATGGCTCCCGCCAAAGTCTTTGTCGAACGGTCCGCGACGATCTCGGGGCACGTGACCGATCCCGATGGTAAGCCCGTTGAAGGGGCCACCGTCATCCCCGCGCGCAATGGCCGGTCACTGACCGGCGATACCCGTTTCAGTGTGAAGACCGACCAGGACGGGCGGTATGTGATGCACATTCCGGCCAGTAAGAACTCGACGTACAACATCCTCGCACATGATGGCGAGTACGAGCAATGGCGGAAGTGGGCCAATGGAGTCAGCGCCCCGTTCCAGACCACTCCTGGGCAGACCGTTGAGAACATCGACCTGCAACTGACCCGCCCCGGTCGCGTCACGGGCCGCGTGCTCCGTAAAGGGCAACCGGTGGCGAACTACCTCGTCCGCACCGTGGCCAGCGACCTGCGGGAGCACAGCTACTACAACCCAGCCACGAAGACTAATGCCGATGGCACATTCGAACTCACGCACGTCCGCCCCGGCAAGCACTTCCTGCAAGTCGGCTTCTATATGTATGGCAAAGATAAAGACCAAGGGCCGGTCATCGAAGTCGCCGCGGGCGAAGTGGTCGCGGACCAGCTCGTGGAAGCGAAGGAGCAGCGCGACCCGGAAGAGGGTGTCGTGAAGCCACCAGAGCCGGAGCCGACTGTCGCCAACCCAAGGGAAGACACTCAATCGCTGCCTCCGCAGCTCGACTTCGCAGAACTTACCGTCTCCATCGAGCCGCATGATGCTCCGCGTAATGGGTACCAAGAGAAGTTGCGGATCTTGCGGACCGGTCAGTGCTGGTACTCCGTCGAGACGCGGACCGCTGTCGGCGATCTCCCCGAGCGTGCGGGGGCGGTGTTTGACCATCAGTTCTCTTCCGCGAGGATCGTGCAGCTGAACCAGTTGCTCCAGGCCACGCAGTGGCTGACCGAGGCACCCGAGAAGTCGCCGCCTCAGCCGCCGGGGCTGCATGCGACGCTCTACAAGCTGTCTCTCAAGCGGAGTGGGCAGACGAGCGAGGTCGTCTTCGAAGGACGAGGGACCGAGCCACAGCCAGCGCTCACGCACTTCCTGGAGGGGATCGCCGCCCAGGAACGGCGGGTCTATTTGCATGACTATCTCAGCGGGGAGGAGGGGACTGAAGCCTGGCAGGAGATCGGACGCGAGTTAGCGGCCCTGCGCGGGGAGCCCTATGGGAAGTCACCGTATGACATCGATTACACGCGGTATCTCCCGATTGCCGTCCGCATCGTGCGAGATCACCACGGCAAGCCGGACGAAGAGTTGATTACGGCAGTGCGGCTGATCGGGCACTTGCGAGCCCCGTCCGAGTTGGAGTTCATCCACCGCATGGCCCAGGATCGCAGCAGCCATGTGCGTCAGGAGGTGGCCTGGGCACTCGGGCGGATTCACAACGAGGAATCGCTACCGGTCCTGCTGGCCATGATGTCCGCAGCCGGGACGCGCTGGGAGGTCGGTTTTGAGCTGATCCAATGGGGCAATGACGCGGTGCCGGGGATTGTGAAGCTGATCGGGCTCTCGACCAAAGACGGAAGTGACGAACGAGAGCGCGTCACCGGCGAAGACATGATCCGGGCCTATCTGCAACACTGGGACAAAATCCCTCAGCCGATTCATGAGGACGTGATCGCAGCCGTGAAGCAGGCTCTGGAGGCTGCGAACCCGCAGAACGGGGGCATCCGCACGACATACCATCAAGAGTTTCTCAAGAAGGGTCGCTGAGTTGCCCGTTGTACCGCAAGTTCGACCGCGGTTGCTAATCCATGAAAATTCGCTTCCAGCCCGGGAAGATACAGTCGAGCAACTCGCGGCCATCGTCGGTGGCCACGAACGTGGCGATCCCGTCCTCGGTCCGCACCAACTCGGCGATCGCCACGGTGTCGCCCTCTTCGGTGAATAACCAACTGGGCTTCGTGAACCAGGTCACGATGTCGTTCAGGTCTTGGCGAGCGGTGGGCAGATGGCACTGGCCTTCGATGAACAGCTGGTAGCCGTATTCTTCGAGCTTGGCCCAGGGAAGCGTTCCGTCCGCGCCCTTCCAATAGGGCAGCAGGATCGACTCCTTGTCGGGGCTGACGTTCGGATTGTGCAGCATGTCGATCGCGTTCCACGGGCAGATCGTCAGCGTGTACAGGTCCGAACTATCCGTCGGCGAGCGGTAGCACATCTGGCAACCGATGCACCGCGAGGTGTCGATCTGGTGGTAGCTCTGGCCGGGAATATTGCTCGGCACTTCGTAAATGCAGTCGACCGGACAGACGGTCGCACAGGACTGGCAACTGGTGCAGGAGTCCTTGTTGATCACATTGATGTAGCGAGTTTCCTTCTTCCGGTCGTCCTTGCGGGTCTGGAAGTACTCGGTGACAGAGATCGTCATGGCAGGGAGAACTCGTTCGCGGGCCACCTTCGAACAGGCAAGCCAGACGCACTCCGCGTCCGGCCCACGCAGGATAACGCCCGCAACTCGCGCCAGCCAGCAGACATGCGACGGATGATTACAGTTTCTCAGCGGCGAGAGACAAACCAGCAACCCGACGTGTCAGCGAGGGCGGACGCCCGACGGCGTTCTACGAATCATCGGCTCCCGCCAGGTTCCTCGGCCACACAGCCAAATCCTAAGCTGACTGGCTCCCTGGCTGAGGCGTCGGGGTGTGGGCCTTCTTGACGCCATTGCCCCGACTCTCCGAAGATGCCGCTCTCGCCCCGCGTGGGGCGATCCCCCTTCCTGCCTCGTAAGCTCCCTCCCCATGCGCGTTCTCTCAGGCATCCAACCCACCGGCCAGATTCACTGGGGCAACTACTTCGGCGCGGTCCGGCAGTACATCGAACTCCAGAAGCACGATGCAGCGCTCTACTTCATCGCCGATTTGCATGCGCTGACCACCGTTCGCAACCCAGCGGACCTGCGGCGGAACGTCACGAACGCCGCCCTCGACTTACTGGCGCTAGGGCTCGATCCCGAGAGAGCCACGCTGTATGTGCAGTCCGATGTCCCCGAAGTGACCGAGCTGACGTGGCTGTTGATGACCGTCACGCAGATGCACCTCCTGGAAAAGTGCCACGCCTACAAGGACAAAAAGGCCAAGGGCCTGCCTGCCGATGCCGGACTCTTCACCTACCCCGTGCTAATGGCAGCTGACATTCTGCTGTACGACAGCAATCTGGTCCCGGTGGGTCAGGACCAGATCCAGCACATCGAGGTCACGCGCGACGTGGCCCAGCGGTTTAACACGATCTATGAGCGCGAGGTGTTTGTGCTCCCCGACCCGTACGTGGTGCAATCCCTCGCTAAGGTGCCGGGCCTCGATGGCGAGAAGATGTCCAAGAGCTACAACAACACGATCGAGGTCTTCATGGAGCCGAAGCAGCTCCGCAAGAAGATCATGTCGATCAAGACCGACTCGAAGGGGGTCGAAGACGCCAAAGACCCCGAGACCTGCTCGGTGTTTACGCTGTTCAAGCTGTTCGCCCACGAGGACCAACAAGCGGAACTCGCCGCAAAGTACCGCGCGGGCGGCATGGGCTACGGCGAGGCGAAGCAGGCTCTGTACGATCAGGCCATGCAAGTCTTCGGCCCCGCCTTCGACCGCCGCACTCAACTCGCTGCCAGTCCGGACACGGTTCGTGATGTGCTGCGCGAGGGAGCGAAGACGGCTCGCGTGAAGGCGGTTGAAGTCCTCACCCGCGCCCGCGAGGCATGTGGACTCGGTGGGCGCTGATGCCTCGGCAGGAAGAGGGAGTCAGTCAGCGGTGAACACCACCGGGGGCGGACACGGTCCGGCACCCGGACTCGGCCCGCGTGCGGCCCGCTCCAACGAGGGGGACGCTGCCGTGAGGGGGCGTTCGCTCAGGCGTGCGTCGCAGGCTGCCGTTGTTCACACCATCAGCGGTGTCTGCCTCGGCGAATCGAGTTCGATCCCCGGGGGGCCGGGGAAGTGTTCCTCGACGAACTCGTTCCATTCCTCGCGGGTCTTCTGGGAGAGCATTCCGTCCAGCCCGCTATTGCAGGCATCGCACACCAGGCACGGCATCGGGAACGGGGCGGGAGGGGCCTGCATCACGAAGATCTCATCGCCCAGGAACAGGCCGACCAGCGCGTAACGTCGCAACTGGGCCTTCGGAGTGTGGCACAGGACGCAGGCTTGGAGCGAGTCGAGAGACTCGACATCGGTCAGGGAAATCGCGGTCGGGTGGCTTTCCGCTTCCGTGTCCATTGGCACTGCATGGGGGCTCTCCTCGGTCTCGGCTCGCCGGTCGCTGATGAAGCGCTGGATCGTGGCCCGCGACTCGTCGGAGAACCGCTGGTAGAGCTGAGCCCGGCAGCCATCGCACATCGCCAGTTCGAAGACGGTTTCACCCGCCACCACAAACTTCTGGACGGTGTAAAACGTCTCGTGCAACTTCAGTTCGCACTCGCAGTCGAGGCAATGCGAGAACGCTTCATCGCTATATGCCGAGTGAAACAGTTTCGGGATCGGGAAGAACATCGACATGCGGGGGTTCCGATGAGATTGTCGCACGGCGCGGCGTGTCGTGAATCCGACACGAAACGTGGCCGCTGATTGTAACTCACTTCGTTCTGCGTCTCAGGTGACTGGAGCGGGACAGCGATACAACATGAGAGAGTTAGAAAAGTCGGCAGCCGGAGTGATTCACCATGAATACATGGAGGCACGGAGGCACGGAGGCACGGAGAAACCGAAGAGTTCTGACCGGCGAACGCTTGACCTGCCACGCGATCCCCGTGAAAGTCCGGCATCGGATCGTCTGGTGATCCGGCCACGCCTTCCATGATGCCCCACCGATGTCCCTGCTGCTGCCTCCCGAACTTCAGTTCCGCTGGATTCTGCCGATCCCGCGAGTGGATCGTTTACCGGGAGATGGGAAGCCGCTGTGGGCTCTGCCGCACGAGTCGCTGCTGACGATTCCGCGACGCCTCGAAGACGAGAACATCCCGGTCGCGTGGAGGGTCGCCTGGAATCCGGAAGGTCTCGCCGTCGTGGCCGAAATCACCGGCCTCTCGAAGTGGAGTTGCAACTCGGATCGACCGCTGGAATCGGATGGCCTCCAACTGTGGATCGATACTCGCGACACGCAGAACGTTCACCGCGCGACGCGGTTTTGCCACTTACTGTGCGTGCTGCCCAGCGGCGGCGGAGAGTCGGGACGCGATCCAGTGGTGGTCCCCGTCCCGATTCCGCGTGCGAGTCAGGATGCCAAACTGGTCGACAGTGAGGACTTCCTCGTGTTCTCTGAACACTCGCAGACCAGCTACCGGATCGCGGTGTGGATCCCCGCCAAAACCCTGACCGGTTTCGACCCCGCCTCCCAACCCCGCATCGGGTTCTTCGCCCAGTTGCGAGACAAAGGGATCGGGACGTACCCTCTGGCCCTGACCGCCGAGTTCCCGTTTGATGGCGACCCGAGCTTGTGGCTGACGCTGGATCTGACTTCGGAGAAGTAGGTCCGAGACCAGAGTGAATGGATGCGATCAATCCGCCGAAAAGGACCCGCACCACCAGCACCCGATCGAGAAGGTCGAGTTCCGTTCCTGCCCGCTGGATTTACCCCTGCGGACGACGGGCCCATTCTCGGCGGCAGCACTCCACACGGCTCTGGCCAACAGAGCCGACCCCCGCCGGGCCGAACTCGCCGCCCTGGGCTTGAGTTGGCTGGAACGGGTCGAGCGACAACAGTCGATTGACGTGCCCGCCATCGATCTCGGTGGCGCTGTCCTCGTGCTGCTGCCGGGGGAGATGTATGTTGAGTATCAGTTGCTGGCCCAGAAGCTGAGGCCGGACCAGTTCGTGGTGGTGCTGGGTTATGGGGAATACGGGCCGGGGTATGTGCCGATTGAGCGAGCGCGGGAGGAGGAGGACGAGAATCTGGGTGACTGGTGCTGGGTAGATCGAGGGAGTGAACTGGCTGTCGTCAAGGCGTTGCAGAAGGTCCTCCAGGCACCGCAGCCGCTGGGGATCGCGGATGTGCTGGCTCCGGCGAAATGAATCTCGCACTAAAAAAGCCCACCGGTTGCAACCGGTGGGCTTTCGAGACGTGTTGCGCTGAACGCTCACCTCACGGCACAAACGGCAACGCGCTGGAGGTGCTGCCGGAGGCTGGGATGT
>JAYTWO010000251.1:0-7145 GCA_043743415.1 Planctomycetota bacterium | reverse complement strand
TGGCGTTCCTGTTCCTGTGCTCCACTGCAGCTGGACTGCGGGCGGAGGAGAAACCTGCGCTGGGGATTGAACTCCCGGCGACGGATGAGGGGCTGCCGGGGGCGGGACCGATTCGGCGGTATGACTGGTTTAAGGGACTCTGGACACAGAAGCGGACCGCCTGGGCCAAGCAAGTCGAGAAGGATCAGAAGGCTCTCGTCTTCCTCGGCGACTCGATCACCCAAGGCTGGGGTGACGACATGGGAAACAGCTTTCCCGGCGTGAAGGTCGCCAATCGCGGGATCAGCGGGGACACGACGCGCGGGATGCTGATTCGGTTGCAAGCGGATGTGCTGTCACTAAACCCATCCGGCGTGGTGCTGCTGATGGGGACGAACGATCTGGAAGAGAAGGCCGAGCCCGAGGTCATCGCCGGGAACTTCAAACTCATCATTGAGACTCTGAAGAAGCACAATGCCAAGATGCCGATTGTGTACTGCCAGGTGTTCCCGAGTTCAGCCTCGAAGGGCCGTCCCGCCGACAAGATCAAGAAGATCAACGAGCTGTGCTTCGCGGTGGTGAAGGGCGACCCGCAGGTGACGCGGGTCGAGACTTGGCTGCTCTTCGCCGATGACAAGGGGGACGCCAAGGCAGCCGAGTTTCCGGACCTGCTGCATCCCAATGATGTCGGGTACGCCAAGTGGGCTGCGGCCTTGCGACCAATCTTCGCCACGCTAGGGTTCCTGGAGACCGAGGACGACAAGTTCGAACTCGAACCGGGGGCAATTAGCCTGTTCAATGGCAAAGACCTGACCGGCTGGGGCTTCCGCGATCAGAAGACGCAAGAGAAGCAGGCCACGTTCGACGGCAAAACTGCCAGCGACGACGGACGGTACGTCGCCCTGCATGGCCGCATCGTTGTGACCACTCCCCCCGAAGGCCGCCGCGTGCAACAGCTGTGGACGACCCAGGAGTTCCCCAAGAACTTCACGCTCAAGCTCGACTTCCGCGCGACGCCGAACGCCGACAGCGGCGTGTTCATCCGCCGTCCCCAACTGCAATGCCGCGACTACCCGCTGGCCGGACCGTATAAGGAACTGAAGAACTACAAGCCCCAGGACTGGAACGAAATGGTCGTGGTCGTGAAGGACAACGTGGGCCACTGCACCTGCAATGGTGAGGTGCTGGAGGCGGCCCTCCAGATGCCGGAGTCGGGTCCGATTGGCCTCGAAGGCGACAACGGGCAAATGGAATACCGCCGGATTCGGGTGATTGCGATGCCGTAGTGTCTGAGGTCGCTCTTGTGGCGGACTTGCAGGAGTGTCAAAGCAGCCGGATTTCAGTGATTCCGCGCAGCGAGGGGGCCAGTCCATTCTGTGGCAAGCCGCTTGTCTGAGAAGCGGCCTCGAACTCATCCGATTTCGGGACGATCAACAGCGGCTCAGCTTGGTATTCTGCTCCCGGAACCATGGGGAGTCATTCACTCCCACTGCGAATTTCCGGTCGTGGTACCGATGAGTTCAACGAAACCGCGACCCTCTGTTCAGCGCTCTAAAGAGCGCCGTCTGATTACCTTGCCGTTTGCTGCCGGATTTGCGGTTCAACGCAGTAATTCGGGGATGGGTTGCAAGAACGGGCATGCTGGTTTCCACTGGAGGTTGTGTTTGACGGCACGACATTCCAGGGGAGAACGCAGCATGTCCGCAGAGGCATTGTACGAGGCGATTGGGGGGGGGCTACGAGGCTGAGGGGACGTGGGAGAGCGACGGGACGATTTATGTGCAGGTCGGGGTGCCGCGTGAGACGCAGCCTGCTTTGGGCGCAGGCCCACGATCGCCAACCGGACAGCGTCGAGAGTGGTGGGCTACGGCTGCTCGACGCAGCGGTCAAAGTGCTGACCTCATCGGATACGCCAATGTCGACCAAGGCGATGATCGAAGCCATGGCCACCCAGGGCGACTGGACCAGCCCCGGCGGAGCCACGGCAGCGCAGACGCTGTACTCCGCCCTGATCCCCGAGATCGGCCAGAAGAGCGACGCCTCCCGGTTCATCAAAGCCGACAAGGGACTCTTCGGCCTCAAGCAGTCACCGCGACTGGCCAACGGTGAACCCGCCTCAACGCCCCACGAACTGTGCGGGCGTTTTGTCATGACTTCTGCCAGAGATGAACACCGCGATTGGTTGATGGACAGCATAGAGGTATTGCCCGTCTCTCAGGATGGTGGTACAGTGGTGACACATTGGTCGACTACGCGAAGAGGATCCGTCATGATCAAGAACTTGGTCAAACATGGCAACAGTTGGGCGCTCGTGATCGATAAGCCCATTCTCGATCTGCTGAAGATCGACCCGGCTTCGCCCGTCGAACTCACCACGGATGGTCGCACCGTGACAATCACTCCGACGACCGATGCCCATCAGAAGAAGGTCCGCGAAGCTCGGAAGAAGATTAATGACCGCCACGCCAAAGCGTTTAAGAAGCTGGCGGAGTAGCCCCAGTGATCGAGTTCCTGACTCTGGACGACATCCTGGAGACCCACCGCGAGCAGATCCGCGTCTATGGCGGAAGTGACGGTGTTCGCGATCTGGGTCTGTTGCAATCAGCGCTGGCTCAGCCCTCAGCAGCATTTGGAGGAGTATTTCTCCACAACGACACCTGCGAGATGGCAGCTGCGTATCTGTTCCATCTGGTCCAGAACCATCCCTTCATCGATGGCAACAAGCGAGTTGGATTGGAAGCTGCTCTCCTGTTCCTGGAGATCAACGCTTGCTCATTGATCGTGAGTGACGATGAATTGATCGATCTCGTCCTCGCGACGGCGCAGGGCCAGACTACAAAGACTGACATCGCTGAGTTTTTTCGTCTGCACCTGGCTCGTTGAGATCAGCCAGAAAGGCGAGGCCTCGCGGTTCATCCAAGCCGACAAGGGACTCTTCGGCCTGAAGCAGTCACCGCGACCGGCTCACGGTGAACTCGCCCCAACGCCCAACGAGTTGTGCGGGCGTTTTGTCGTCCCCAGAGCGACTTCGGCTTCTGGAGTTCGATGCGAAGGCGGGTCTCTTCCAGCTTCTTCGACAGCTCCGCTTCCGAGGGCAATGCCGTGCGATACTCCGCCGCGATGACCTTGTTGGGCAGCCCCTCCAGCGCGTACTTCACCAGCGTCTGCCCCTTCGACGCACACAGGATGATGCCGATCGGTGGATTCTCGCCCTCGACCACCCAGTGCTCACGAGCGTAGTTCAGAGACAGGTGCATCTGTCCGGCATCGGCGTGCGTGAACTTCCCAAGCTTCAGATCGATGATGACCAGGCTGCGGAGGCGGCGATGGAAGAACAGGAGATCAATGCGGTACCACTCGTCATCGATACGCAGGCGTCGCTGCCGGCCGACGAATGTGAAGTCGCCACCGTGCATGACTCACTGATCGGAGGTGTTCATGTCGATCTTCTACGTCGCCACACTGGCCCAGTACGTGCTCGTAGAGGCTGCCACGGTTGAGGAGGCCCGCGAGCGTGGCCTCGTCGAGTGACGAATCCATTATGCGGCACACGGGCTTCGGCTCCCGACTGAGGTCAAAACCGTGCGACTGGCCACGGACGCTGAGATTGAGTTTCATCGCTGGCACACCGAATGTGTCGCGGCTCAGTCACGGCACTGAAGTCGTGTCCAAGTCGAAGATTCCTGGGGAAGTCCATCCCTCAATCTCTTCATTGGACCAAGCGAGACAACTCATTCGAGTGAGATCGTCACATGCCTGTATGAGCGTGATGTGAGACAGAACTGTCAGCGCCTCCCCCTGATGAGATGTTATCGCCACAGAATAGAGCGATGACAGATGTCGGAGAACGGCGCCATGTGCGTATCCCCTTCTCCCGGTGTAGACTGAAGGCGAATCCACATGAGGTCGCAATCGCGGAGTTCTTGGCAACGGACGGAAGGAGGGCAGCAGCCATGCTGGATGGAATGAAGGCTTGGTTCGGCTGGAGAGGTCTCAGCGACGAGCAGCTGGCTCAAGAGCGAGCCGCCTTGTTGGAGAAGACGCCCGTTCCGGTGATGTGGCTCTTTGGTAAGACGGGCAGTGGCAAAACTTCGATCGTCCGGCATCTCACCGGGGCGACCACAGCTGTGATTGGGAATGGATTTCGGCCTCAGACGAGGACCTCCGTGAGGTATGACTTCCCCTCTTCCGAAGAGCCGATCGTGAGGTTTCTGGACACGCGGGGACTGGGGGAAGCGGGGTATGATCCGGGTGAGGATCTGGCGGCGTTTGA
Organism: Planctomycetota bacterium; assembly: GCA_043743415.1. Classification (GTDB taxonomy): domain Bacteria; phylum Planctomycetota; class Planctomycetia; order Planctomycetales; family Planctomycetaceae; genus TH-plancto1. The sequence continues at coordinate 2,893 of JAYTWO010000251.1, read as the reverse complement.
TGCCCAGGCTCACGTGGTGATTGTGGTCGTGCGGGTGATGGATCACGCCTTGGAGGAGATCGTGAAGTCGCTCCGGCGAATTCGTGCAGCTCGTCCTGGTTTGCCTGTGGTGCTGGCGTTGACTTGCCTGCACGAAGCCTATCCGATGGAGCAGCATCCAGCGTCTGATCCGTTTCATTCAGACGCTGCGACCGAGTCAGCGACCCTCCCCACGATCGATTTCACCCAACTCGGATTGAACCCCGTTCTGGCCCGGTCACTTCTCGAACAGCAACGGCGGTTTGAGGGGTTGGTCGACCGCATCGTGCCCCTCGACATCACTCCCCCCGCGGAGGGGTATCTCCCCCCGGACCTGGGCGGAGATCGATTGGAACAGGCGTTGATTGAGTTGCTTCCGACAGCCTGCCGTCAAGTCATTCTACATCTCGACGACGTACGCTCCTCGTTGCAAGACCTGAGTGAGCAACGTGTACTCCCCACGATTCTAAAGTACAGCAGTCTGGCCGCCACAGCTGCGGCTGTGCCACTGCCGTGGGTCGACATCCCGCTGGTGATGAGCTTGCAGACGAGGCTGATTTACGTCTTGGCCGAGCAGTACGATCAGAAAATGAACGTGGGGGTGCTGACCCAGATGGCGGGGGCTGCGGCGGGACAGATGGCGTTGCGATTCGCGGTGAAGGCCCCCTTGAAGCTGATCCCGGTCCTGGGTCAGACCGCTAATGCGGCGATGGCGTTTGCATACACTTATTCGCTGGGGAAGGCGTGCTGCTGGTACTTCGGCGAATGTCGTCAAGGCAGTACGCCCTCGGCGGAGGCGCTGAAGGAAGTCTGGAGCCAACAACTGCAACAGGCGACGGAGCGTTGGCGGGGGCACCGAGGCCGGACGAGTTAGTGCATTCTCCCCGTAAGACGGCCTTTCCAGGCCGTCTCGCTGCCAGAGTCGATCAAGGACGGCCTGGAAAGGCCGTCCTACTGAGCCCCCTCACTCACTCGCAACCGTTCCAGGGAACTCCCCATGATGCCTCGCTGGCGTTTGATTCTGATTGCCGTGCTGGTGCTGTTGCCCGTGGTGCTGCTGGGGGGAATCGGGTTGTGGATGGCGGTGCGATCGGGGTATTGGTTGTGGTTGTCCTGGCTGATGCCGGTGAGCTGGGGAGCCGCTTGGCTGTTGCTGCGCAGTTCTCGTAAGAAGGAACTTCCGCTGCCCGCGATTGGCTCGCGCATGCACTGGACTCCACAAGACCGAGACGCCATTGTCATTATTACCGCCGAACAAAGTCGAGTGAACGAAGCGACCTCGGAGCAATTAATCAGTCCCGAGTTCTATCAACAGATCACGATCGACCTCGTCACGAAACTGGCCCGGCATTACCACCCGACATCGACCGATCCGCTCGGTTCACTGTCGATCGTAGAATTGCTGACCATCGCCCACCTGGTCTCCGAGGATCTGGAGGACTGGTTTCAGACCTACGTGCCGGGGAGCCATTTGATTACCGTTTCGCAGTGGTGCATGCTGGGCAACGTCCCCGCCTGGTGGAACGTGCTGAGTAATGTGGGAACGATCGCGTCGGTCGCCTTGGACCCGACCAAGATCCCCCGATATCTGGCCATGCGGGGAGCCGGTGATCCCCTGATTAGTCTGGTGAAGTCCAACCTGTTAGGGGCATTCTGCCGGTTTTATATTCAACGAACCGGCGACTATCTCGTGGAACTGAATAGCGGTCGACTGCGTGGCGGTTCGTCGCGCTATCGCCAGACTATGGAGTTGATCACCCCCTCCCACGCCGCCCCGTCCCGACCCGGCGCACCCGGTTCCCCCAAGACCCCGCCCGACAGTGTCACCGTGACGATTGCCATCGTGGGACAGGTGAAGTCCGGCAAATCCAGCCTGGCCAACTGTCTACTGGGCGACCAGCGCGCCGCCGTGGATGTCCTCCCTCTCACGCGGGATGTGACCCGATATGAACTGACCGGAAGTGCGGTCACGGAACGAGCTACGGATCGGCTCGTCCTGCTGGATACTCCGGGGTACAGCGATTCCGGATCGACTGCCGCTCAGAAGAACGCGACCCGCGAAGCGGTCCGTCACGCCGACTTGGTCCTGCTGGTCCTGGCCGCCACGTCGCCCGCCAAGCAGGCCGATGCCGAGATGCTGGCCGACATGAGTCAATGGTTTCAAGACCATCGTCAACTGAAACCGCCCCCCGTGATTGGCGTCATTTCCAAGGTCGATTTGCTCAGCCCGCTGATGGAATGGACGCCCCCCTATCACTGGGAGGAACCGTCCCGACCGAAGGAACTCTCGATCCGAAACGCCGTCGACTACGCGACAGAAACGCTGGGAAACAAGCTCTCCTCAGCTGTGCCCGTCGTGACCGATCGCGAACACGGCAGGATCTATGGAATCGAGGAATGGCTACTGCCCACAATCGCCCTGCACCTCGACGACGCCCGCGCGGTCTCGTTAGTGCGGACCCTCCATCACGAGTACGACCAGCAACGCATCTGGCAAGTCATGTCGCAACTCCTCCGATCCGGCCGCCAAATCCGAGACGCCGTTCACCCCCCCACCCCCCCGAGTCAACCCCCGCAATAAGTGAAAGGCACAACTGTCCGGCTAATCGATTCGAGATTGGCTGAAACACTTCGTTATACTTGAGGTTGCGTCGAATCTGGAACGCGCACGATCTCAACTCCATCCGTCAGAATCGACCCTTTGCGGCGTGGACCGGGCCGGTGGGGGATGGCGGATGTTGTCGGAACAGATGGTCTTCTCGCAGCTCATGGAGTTTTTTCCGCGACACGAATTCAATACCTGCGTGCGTCGGTACGAGGGCGTGTGAAGAAATAAAGGTGTCAGGAACCTTTGTGTTGACATCAGTGGACCGAG
>JAYTWO010000250.1:0-5007 GCA_043743415.1 Planctomycetota bacterium | reverse complement strand
GGGATCGATCCGGGAAGATCAAGGTGTACCAAACCATCGGCGCTGGCGCAAGTCTTCCCATTGCCCGCAGACTACCCATGGGTGCGCGCTGGCCCTGGAGTACAAGAAGTGCCAACGAGACTGGCGGGACTTTGCGGCAGCCCTGCATCCGGTCGCGACCGACCGGGTTCGTCGTAGTCTGTTTCGTGTGGAACAGAGTGGCCGGGCGATCCAGGAGCAACTCTGGATTCCGATCGAACTCGATCCGGTCCTGATCCGACAGTTGGTCGAGACGGTCGAGGCCGACGCCGATCGCATGATGGCCTCGATCACGTTGTCCGATCTGCTGACTCACCGGCAGCCCGAGAACGTCCTCAAGGCGTCCCGCGAATTTCACGAAACGTGCGGCACCTTCATCGCGGCGGCGAGGGGAGAGTTTGATCGCGATTCGCTGCTGTGGGACTATCGGCTGTTTGATGTGCAATGGCGGGCGTTCGCGGGCCAGTGCCGCGGGTTTGATTCGCCGTTGATCCAACAGCAGTTGATGGATGTCGAGAGCCGGATGTCGATGCTGCGCGGGGCCTTGGGGCTCGATACCGGCCTGGATCATGCGGAACTGACGCAACTCGCGGCCAGTCTGGACGAGTTCTGCTTTCAGTTCGAGCAAACCGCTGAGCAGCGCGTGCTGAACTCCGAGAAATACACCCCGCAGTTCCGGGCTCAGTTCAAGCAGGAACTGGAAGCCCTGCACAATGCAGCCCATGTCCTGCATGCTGAGGTCACGACCGAGCATGACGCCGAGAATCTAACGGTTCACGCGAACGACATCATTCGCTCCTGGAAATCCTGTAAGATTCGCGTGATGCAATGCCAGCCAGAACACCAGCAACTGCTCTATCAGATCATCGCCCAGACGGAACCCAGCATGGTGAGTCTGCAAGTGATGTTCTCGCGTTAGCTCTCACGCAGCAGTTTTTCATTGTCGTTTCCAACAGGACGCCACCCCGCTCGCCGGGGTGGTTCCAGCGCTTGTGGGTTACGGGAAATTTGTTGGCGTTTCGTAGTGCGCAATCGCGGGAACCACTGGGGCAAGCTCAGTGGCGGGATATTTGCCAGACACGTCTTCATTGGGATTGGTATGCCTGAAGCCATTCGGCGAGCGGACACAGAAATCCAATCCCGTTGGACGGGCGGAAAAGGCCGTATTTCGGACCTCATATTACCGACCATCCACCAGAGTGTGGAATGACAACTCTGGCTTGGCAAAAGTCCGTCAAGAGACGGAGGACTCCGTTCCTCCGCACCTGAGGACTGCCTCCGTGCAACTCCGTAGAGTTGTACGACATCCGTGAGCGTATGAGCGCAATAGAAAACCCTCGGAGAGTGATACCAACGCCAAAGGGCCGCATGTTTGTCATGGTCGCAGAAATTGGTCAGGCTGCTATCGTGACGGCAACTGGCTGATTCGGGGCGTTGGCGTTCGTTCTCTCCAAGGGTTTCGGGGTCAGACGAAGAAACTGGATATGCAGACGCTGTGCCATTCGGAATATTTTTCTTCGGCGCTTCGTGAGTCATGTCAATTGCCTTGTCGGGGCATCGACATGCGGAGCGTTAACCGTCGATGATTTGACGAATCGGCGCTGAGGTCGTACTGTGGAGGAGTCCGTCGGCGCTCAAACTCATGCACGGGAGTTCAGTTCGGCGCGTGCGAAACTCGTCCTCCACCCTCGCCATCTTCACCTCCGCAGCAGTCCTGTACTGCATCGCGGTGTTGTGGTACGTCGTGACCAGTTGGGATGTCGGACTGCGGTGCCTCCCCGCGAATGATATCGAGACACGGGGCGTTGAGATCCGAGTCGTCACCGCAGCGGGTGTCGGGACTCCCCCTCGCCCCGGTGATGTGCTAGTGGAGTTCCATGGGCGACCGATCCGTTCGTTCGTCGACTTTGCCTGGGCTCATGCGGCCTTGCGAAATGCTCAGATTGATCCGGGCGGGATGCTGGGGTCGGAGCAGGATGTCCATACGCTCAGCGAAGCACTCGGTGCCAGCTCCCTGTTGACTCTCGTCCAGAATCCGGAAGGGGATCGATACGTCAAAATCCGCTTCAAGCGGAAGGGGACGGAGTCCATCTTGCACGGTTGGCGCAAGTTGGAACGGCAGTCTTCGATCCGAGTCGGGGTGACGCTGTTGTGGTTCGTACTCCAACTGGCCATCACATTGGTCAGCGTGCTGGCGGCGTGGCAACGTCCGTTCGATCAGTCACTGCGGTTGTTTTGTTATTTGGGCGGAGTCACCCTGGTGGCCTTCGTCGGAGGTGATCACTGGTGGGTCATCTCGGGGAGTCTGTCGCTGCTGATTCCGTTCGCCGTGTCGGCGATTCTGCTTCCGCCGATTCTACTGCACTTCTTCTTGACCTACCCGAGTTCCAAGCCGTGGCTCAGCCGGGCTCCTCAGATCGTACTGGGAGCGATGTACTTCGTACCGACGATGATGGCGCTGGGGACGGTGCTGATGATTCTGGCCAGTTGGTGGCTGTCGCGATCGTGGGGCGAAGGTCCGCTGGCCCTGGCCCTAGAGCAGACGATCACTCACGGTTCCTCGTTGCTGATGAGTTTGCTGCAGACGGTGATTCTGAGCTATTTGACCCTGTCGCTCCTGTATTTCACGGGCAGCCTGGTGGCCATGGCCGAGAGTCTGGTGCGTGCCCGGAGCCTAGTCGAGCGACAACAGGTGCGATCGATTCTCTGGGCGGGTATGGCCGCTTCGATCCCGGTCGGGTACGCGATGTTCCTGGCCTTGTTCAGACCGGCGCACTTTGCGCTGGGGTCTTCACAGGGGCCGATGTTCCTGGCCAGCCTGTCGTTCATGCTGGCGTATGCGGTCGGGATCGCACGGTTCAAGCTGCTGTTGATTGAGCAGGTGCTCAGCCGGGGCATGTGGTATTTCGCGCTGAGTGCGGGGCTGGGAATCTTCTTCAGTGCGGTCGTCGGCGTGGGGAGCGTTGTCATCCATACTCAGAACGCTTCGCTCCTGGGGCCGACGGTGCCGATGGTGGTCGTGCTGATGCTGGTCGTGTTCGTGTTGCTGTGGATCAAGGACGGGCTGCAACGCTCCATCGACCGCGAATTCTTTAGTGAGAAGTACCAGCTGGACCGCGCGCTGCGGCGGATGAACCGAGCGGTTTCCAACCTGTGGGAGCGAGACGCTGTGGCGGGGAACCTGCTCGGATCGTGTTGTGAGGTTCTCAGCGTTCAGCAAGCCGCCCTGTATCTCTGGACCCCCGACCGTAACCGGTTCGTGCTGGCGGCGGCTGTGGGATGGCAGGAGGTTCCCGCCACGATTCCCGGCAGCGAGGAACAACTCAAGCTGCTCGGCCCGGGATCGTCGATTCAGCGGGTGCCCAGCGGCGAATCGGGGGAGCAGGTTCTCGTGCGGGCGATGAACGCGGAACTGATTACCGGCTTGGAAGTCGATGGCGAGGTCGCGGGGTTCGTGGCCCTCGGACCCAAGCCGAGTGGAGCGGCGTTCACCGCCGAGGACGTGACGTTCCTGACCGCGATGGGACGCATCACCGGAGTGGCCTTGCACTGCGTCAAGGTGCATGAGGACGTGTCGCGACTCAACGAAGACCTGCGCCGCAAAACCGAGAAGATCGGCGAGCAAGACCGCCGCATCACGATGCTCCAGAGTATGGTCGACAGCCTGAGTGCGCCGCAGCGCGCCCTGGCGGCCCCCGCGTCCGATTTGCAACGTTCCATGATCAAGGGGAACGGCCCGGCGATCACCCAGGTGCTGGAGACCGTCAAGAAGGTCGCCGTCAGCGAAGCCAGCGTGCTGGTCCGAGGGGAAAGCGGCACCGGCAAGGAACTGCTGGCTCACACGATCCACGACAACAGCCCGCGCAAGGCCGGTCCGCTGGTCGCCGTTCACTGTGCAGCTCTTTCGTCGCAACTGCTGGAGAGCGAATTGTTCGGACATGTGAAGGGAGCCTTCACTGACGCCCGCGAAGACAAGCAGGGACGGTTCGCGATGGCCAGCGGGGGAACGTTGTTCCTCGATGAAATCGGCGACATCTCCTTGGATGTGCAGATCAAGCTGTTGCGCGTGTTGCAGGAGCGGACGTTCGAGCCAGTCGGTAGCTCGACGCCGATCTCGGTGGATGTCCGCCTGATCGCTGCGACGCATCAGAACCTGGAACGGCTGATTGCCGAGGGGAGGTTTCGCGAGGACTTGTACTACCGCCTCAATGTCATCAGCGTCACGCTGCCCCCTTTACGGGAGCGGAAGGAAGACCTGTTCGAGTTGGCGTTGTACTTCCTGGGGCAGGCTGCCGAACGAGCAGGCAAGCCAATCACGTATATCGACGAGGTCGCTCTGGAGGCGATGTCCGCGTACCACTGGCCGGGCAACATTCGCGAGCTGCAGAACGTCATCGAGCGGGCGGTGGTCCTGTGCGAAGGTCGGCAGATCACGATCGCTGATCTGCCTCACGCGGTCGCACAGGCGACGTTCAATCCGGTCTCGACGACAGCGGACGCCGGTTCCCGCTCGCCTCGCTTGCTGGCCGCAGCCCCCGTCAGCCGGACGGTCATCGGCTCGGACAGCGAACGTCAACAACTGGTCTCTGCCCTCGCACGGTGCAGCGGTAATAAAGCCGAAGCGGCCCGGTTGATGGGCATCCCCCGCAGCACGTTCTTCAGCAAGCTGCGCCGGCATGGGTTGGGGTAACAACCTATCCGCGGGGCGTTTCCGACGAGCCCGCGTCTCGCACCCGGAAACAATATCCCAAATGGATTCCAAGCTGGGAAACACGGAGTGGGCTTCGCCCACCACCGTAGGACGGGCACATGTGCCCGTCCCGAGCGACGTTCGCGCGTCGCGAGCGAGTGACATGGGCCGGGGGCGACTGGCTGCCCATGTGGACTCATTCTGGCGGGTCAGACACAGCGGGGACGGGCCAATGTGCCCGTCCTACGTGGCGCTGGCCCGCCCGCCAAGCCACCGCGAAAAGCCTCACCCCAGCCGCA
>JAYTWO010000249.1:0-19791 GCA_043743415.1 Planctomycetota bacterium | reverse complement strand
AATAAGTTCCGATTTTCGCCGTAGGACGGACTTCTAGTCCGTCCTGTAAAAGACGGACTGGAAGTCCGTCTTACGTTCTGCAAATCCGCTTCTTATTCCAGGACAGTTCATAAGGAGATGTCTCGAAACAACGTCCCGAATTGATTTTGAACAGAATGCAACAAAGGTAACAAAGATATCTCGAACGAGACCCTTCGTTTCCTGCGTTGACGTATCCGACAAAACGCCACGCCGGCAAGCCCGGTGGCGGGACTTTTGTCGGACACGTTTTCGTACACCTTCTGTTCAAGATCAATTCGGGAAGTTGTTTCGAGTCAGATCTTAAACGGGCCGGTTAGGCGTGACCATGTCGGCCTGCCAGTGGTGACGCAGTTCCTCCATGACCTTCGTGAATTTCGGGACATCGAGCGGCTTGGCCAGATAGGCCTCGACCTGCAACGAACGGCAGGCGGCTTCGTTTTCATCTCCGACCTCTCCGGTCATGATGACCACGGGGAGAGTTTGCAGAGTCACCGACTCGCGGATCATCTCCAGCACCTCGCGACCCGAGCGATTCGGAAGTACCAAATCGAGCAACACCAAATCCGGGCGAGGGGCCTTCGAGAACCTCCCCGACTGGGACAGGAATTCGACCGCCTCCTGTCCATCACGGAGCCAAGTCAAGCGGTGCTCAAACCCGCACCGCTTAATCGCTCCCGAGGCCAGCCGTCCCGCGACGAGACTGTCCTCGACGAGCAGCAGTTCCATCGGACGTCCCACTGTCATGCGGTCCATGAGCAAGATCCGTTGAGGGTTGAGTGGTGAGGGGTAAGCGGCCAGACTTCCGAAGTCTCCGAAGACTTCGGAAGTCTTTGCGAGGGTTGAGGGTTCTTTCGCTCAACCCTCAACAAACCCCTACTTCTTTGGCTCCACCGCCGGAGCCGACTTGGCGGCCTTGGCGAAGTCGCCCGACACGACGACACCGATCGTCTTGGGATCGAGCCGCTTCTTCAAGGCGGCATTCACCGACTCGTGAGTCAGATCCTGCATCGCCTTGATCTGGCGGCTGTAGTAGCCCATGTCGCGGTCGGTGTAGAGCAGGTCACCCAGTCGACCGGCGAGGGCGTCGTCGGTGTTCCACTCGACCTTCTGCTGTTCCAGATACCCGGTCTTGGCGGCCTCCACTTCACCGGATGTCAGCCCGTCCTTCAATGCCTTGTCGAGTTCCTCGGCCATCGCCGCTTCGACCTTGGGCATGTTGACCGGGTTCGTGATGGCGTACATGTAGAACGACGTGCGGTCATCCAGCGACGACGAGCGCAGGAACGACCCCACCCCATACGACAGGCCTTCCTTCTGCCGCACGCGATCCCCCAACCGCGAGGCCAGCGTGCTGCCCCCCATCACGAAGTTGCCGATCACCAGCGCCGGGTAGTCCTCGGAGACATCGCTCAGCGGCAGGATCGTGGCCGCCAAGTAGACGGCGTTCTCCTTGTCTGGAGTCTCGATGACCTCCCGCACATTGGTCGACTTCGTCGCCGGGCGCTCGATGCGGGCGTAGGGCTCCTTCGCCTTCCAACCTGCGACCAGTGTCTCCAACTGCGGTAACAACTCATCCGGCGAGAAATCGCCGACGACCACCAGCTCACCCACCTGTCCACCGATGAAATCGCGATAGAGTTGTGTCACATCCTCAACTTGGACGGCCTTCCAGCGGGCGATCTCTTCCTCAGTGGTGGGGACGTACCGCACATCGGTGGCTGGGTACGGACTCAGCCGCCGCGAGAGAGCGATGCGGGCCAGCGATTGCGGGTCAGAGATTTGCTGTTGGAGTGCCCCCAGTCGGCGGGTGCGGATGATCTCCAGTTCATCGGCGGGCAGCAGCGGCTCCCGCAACACCTGACGCAGGACATCGAGTACGACGGGGAGATTCTTACGCCGCGTGTCACCCGAGAAGGAGAGTTCACCCACTCCACCCGACGGACTGAGCCGACCGTTGTTCTGATCGAGCGTGTCCTGGATCTGCTGCCGGGTCAGCTTGGCGGTCCCGCGCATCATCAACGAGGGGAGCAGATCGGCAGCTGCGGCTTTGCCCGCCAGCGACTGGGCGTTGCCGTATCGCAGACTCAATCGGAAGGTGACGGTGTTGCCGCGAGTTTTCTTGGGCAGCAGGGCGACCTTGAGTCCGTTGGAGAGCTTGGTCCACATCGTCCGCTTCTGGATGTTCTCCGGATTGACCTCGAAGGCTTCGCCCTGAGCGACTTCTTCGCGGCCCTGGTAGTCGCCGATCATCTCGGCCAGGTTCGGCGTGGCGGGCACCGAGACACGCTCGGCTTCCTTCGTGGGCAGGAAGACACCGACCGTGCGGTTGTTCCGTTGCAGGTACTTCTTCGCAACGGCTTGCACCGACGCGGGAGTCACCTGCTCAAGCCGATCCCGGTACAGGAACATCAATCGCCAGTCGCCTTGAGCCGCCCAGTCACTGAGTTGAATCGCGACTTGCTGGCTGTCGTTGAGCGACAGCTCCCAGTTCTTGAGCCAGTAGGTCTTGGCCCGGTTGACCTCTTCCTCGGTGACGCCCTTCTCATGAATCGACTCGGCGATCTCGTTGAGCGTGGCCAGGATCTCCAGCGGCTCGTTACCGATGGCGACCTCGGCGGAGAGCTTGAACACACCTGGGTCGTGCAGGGCATACGCTCCCCCACTGACGCTGGCCGCGCGGCGAGTCTCGACGAGGGCCTTGTACAACCGACCGCTCGGGGACGATGTGAGGATATGCTCCAGAGTATCGAGCGACACGTAATCCGGATGTGCCCCCGAGGTGATGTGGTACATCGCCCCGACCAGCGCGACATCCCCGACGCGCCGCAGCGTCACCCGGCGTTCCCCGTCCTGGGCGGGTTCTTCGGTGTAGGTGTTTTCCAGAACGCGGTCGGGCTTGGGGATGACTCCAAAATACTTCTGCACGAAGCCCAGGGCCTTGGCCGGATCGAACTGCCCGGAGAGGATCACCATTGCGTTGTCGGGCTGGTAATACTTCTTGTAAAACCGCTTGAGGTTCTCGACCGGCACGCGCTCGATGTCGGCCCGGTTGCCGATCGTCGACTTGCCGTAGTTGTGCCACTCGAAGGCTGAGGACCACATCCGCTGATCGAGAATCCGCGACGGCGAGTTCTCCCCGCGCTCGAACTCGTTCCGCACCACCGTCATCTCTGAGGCCAAGTCCTCGCCCTTGATGAAGCTGTTGACCATGCGGTCCGCTTCCAGACGCAGCGCGAACTCGAGGTTCTCATCACTGGCCGGGAGGGTCTCGAAGTAGTTGGTGCGGTCGAGCCACGTCGTGCCGTTGAAGTCGGCTCCATGCTCCTTGAGTACGCGCGGGACTTCGGGATGGTCGGGCGTTCCCTTGAACACCATGTGCTCGAGCAAGTGGGCCATTCCCGCCTCGCCGTACCCCTCGTGCCGCGACCCGACGAAGATCGTCAGATTGACCGTCACCTGTGGCTTGCTCGGATCCGGAAACAGCAGCACGCGCAGGCCGTTGTCGAGTCGAAATTCGGTGATTCCTTCCACCGATGCGACCGGGTTCAAATCCGCTGCCCAAGCGGGTGGAGTCGTCATAATGAGTCCCAGAAGAAAAGCCCAGACTGCCGAGTGCTTGAACCACATGGTGAGATGTTGCCTTCGGGGCGATGCGTTCGATCTCGGTCCACTCCGTCGGGACCGTTACGCTCCAGATGGTAGCAGCCTCCCCCCGACGCGGGAACAGCGAACTCTCCCTTCTCCTATCTTACGAGGAAGGAGAAGGGGAGAAAGAAAAAAACCGGCGAGGTAATTGTCGAACTTCATCAGAATTCTGAAGCATAACGTGTCCCACAAAAGTCCCGCCACTGGGCTTATCCATCACAGCCCAGGGGCGCGACCGCAGGTCGCGCACCCTGGGTCAACGGTCCATACGCGAGAACGAACTCTGAAGGGGTTCCACACGTCGCGGGCGCGGTGTAAGAGCCCTTCGGTGTGCAGAGGCCCACAGTGCGTTACAAAACAGCATTCGCTCAGTGGTTCCAGACGGCCCAGTGTCCGCCCGTTTCACCAGGCCAGCCCCTCCCCCAGCCAAGTTCTCTCAGAATGTTACGTCGACAGTGGGGAGAGGTGGCAGAGAGGGACCGGCTGCCGACTTTTCTGATGCTCGCACACGCGGGACAATGCGGGACGGGAGCATATCCCCCGCTGCCTGCGTCCCATAGGATATAGATCTTGAGGGACTTGACGATTCGCGGCACGCTGGTGGAGCTGGCGTTTGGTGGAGGATTGATCGGCATGAGCGTGCGTCCTTTCCTTGTGGCAGAGCTGGCGCGGTTGCGAGGGTACTCCTCGAACACCCCGGTTCAGGTCCAGGTCAGCGATCCCACCGGGATTCAGGTCGAGATCGACCTGACCCAGGTGGACAGTCTCGGCTGCGCCTTTCGGCAGATCACGGTGCATGTTCCAGCGATGAACCAGGCGGCGTTTGATGCACTCAAGCGTTGGGCCGATGCCCTGAGCCAACGGATCACGTACCTGCTCGAGCAGATCAGCCCGCTGGAGTACGACCCTCAAGCGGGGCAGGTGTTGATCCGTTCGACCCGGCCCGACCAGTTGCCGGATGGGACGCAATACTATGAAATTGTCTTGTCGTCGCACGGCACGGGAACCTTCTCGCTCAAACGCTTTCGGTCGGTGAAAGGCACGCCAGGCCGCACACAGATCGACTTGCAAGTGACACATGAGGTGCTGTGCAAGTTGTGTGACGACCTGATCGACACCGCAAAGCAGGCACCGTAGGTGCGTTGAGGGTTGAGCGTCAGAGGTCGCCAGCCATCAGCCTCCCCTCCCCTCCCCTCCCCTCCCCTCCTCGCTCAACCTTCAACGCCCCCCCCATGCCCATCAAGTTCCGCTGTCCTCACTGCGAACAGTTCCTCGGCATCTCCCGCTCCAAGGCCGGGGCGGTGACGGACTGTCCCATGTGCGGGCGAACGATTCGCGTGCCGCAACTGGATGGCAAGACTGCGCCGCTGCCCAAGCCGGAAATGAATCACGGAGACACCGGTCTGGCTAGGGCTCTCGACGCGCTGGCCTCGCTGGGCAATGGGGCGGCTGCGGTCGCTGAGGTGGCGTCGGTGCCTGCCAAGGCGGTGGCGATCGTTCTGGCCCCGGCCCCCGCCCTGGAGCCGATTCCGATTCCAGTTCCGCTGCCTCCCGAACCGCCCTTGCGTCCCTCAGCCCCCGGGATCTCGCGGCCGACCCCACCGCCGTCGAACCGCGAGGCCACCGCACCGCCCAGTGCCGACCCGTTCCGCGAGCTGTCCTCGATCAAGCCGGCCACCGCATCGCGCGGGAGTCGCTCGGCCCTGGAGAAGCGGCCACTGCTCATCACGGGGGCGGTGTGCGGTCTGCTCGGCATCAGTTCGGGGTTTCTGATCGGGCGAGTCACCGGTTCCAGCGACCCGGCGACGGTCGCCGCCCCGCTCGCGCAGAATCCGGCCCCCGTCGCTCCCGAGGCAGTGGCCCCGGTCGCTGCCGGCCCAGGTGTCGAAGCACCCGCCGTGCCATCCAGTCCCTCCGATGATTTGAAACGGGCGATTGAAGGGCGGGTGACGTACGTCACAGCCTCGGGCGAAAGCAAACCCGATGTCGGGGCGAGGATTCTCGTGCTGCCGACCCGTCGACCGGCGGCGTCGAAGCTGTCAGTGATGAGTTTCCGGGCCGGGGCGAATCAGAGCGATGTCAAAATTGCCCAAGGCTCCGTGCGGGCCCTCGGTGGCGACTTCACCCTCGCCGGTCCCGATGGCCATTATGAAATCCAACTGCCAGCCATCGGCGAATACCAACTGCTGATCGTGTCCAAATACCAAGGCCGCGACCCCAACACGTCACCGGATGCCGGGAACCTGACCGCGATTCAGAACTGGTTCGATCAACCGCGATTGTTCTTCGGCCAGACGCAGGTCATGTCCGCTCCCGTGCAGATCAACGACCAGCGCAGCTCGATCCGCGACCACGTGTTCCCGAAGATCGATTGAGCGAGTGCGAGACGCCCTTCATGATTGGCTCATTGGACATCCCCATGATTCGTGGGCGCGGGAAAGGGGTTGGCATTGTTCGAGAAACAAGAGTCGTCTTTCGCTCCGCGAAAGACCGGCCTTTCGCGGAGCGAAAGGCGACAATCAGACAGTTATTCCTCGAACGATCCTGACAGGTCTTCGGCGAACTGAGTGGGTGACACGTAGCCCAGGGCGGAATCACGTATACCTGACCGAACGGTGTTCGGGTTCGAAGTATTCGGTGAGCAGGCTGTCGACTTGCAGCATCCCCTTGCGGGTGAGTTTCACCTCATCGCCGCGGACGTGCAGATACCCGGCTCGCTGTTGGTTGGCCAGCGGTTCGGCGAACTCGACGAGCGGGTCGACTCCGAACTTCTTCTGGAACAGCGATGGCGTCAACTCGCCCTCTTTTATGCACAGAATCCACTCGCGGATCAGCTGTTGATGCGGCGTCGGCGTCATCGCGCGGTTGAGGGGGAGTTCGCCCTGGCCCACGATGGTCATGTACTCGTCGATGGCGTCCTTGTTCTGGTAATGGACCCCCTGGAAGTGGCCGAACGACGAGACGCCGACGGCCAGGATGTCGCTCCCCCGGAACAGATTGTCGCGGTAGACGAACCGGTCGGTCTCGGGGTTCAGCACCAGTTCATTCCCACTCGACAGGTGATACCCCACGGCTTGCAGCCGGTCGATGGCCTCGCTGGCCCAGCGGCGTTTGGTCGGCCAATCGGCGACCGGGGACTCGATGCCGTGCTCGAGCATCTCCTTCGAGATCAACGTGTTGAACGGCAGTTCCATCTGGTAGATCGTGATGTTGTTGGGCCGCATCTCGATCGCGCGGTCGAGGCACATGTGCCAGTTCTCATCGCTCTCGCCGATCATCCCGGCGATGAGGTCGATGTTCACCTGGGGGAACCCGACACTCTGAATCCAGTCATACGCCTTCATCACCTCGGGGGAGAGGTGAGCGCGGCCGTTCTCTTCGAGGATTTTGTCGTTGAAGTTCTCGACACCTAATGAGACGCGCGTGACGCCGATCTCCTTCAGGGTCTGGACTTTCTCCAGCGAGAGCGTCCCCGGCTCGCACTCGAACGTCACTTCCTTCGCATGGTCCCACGTCACCGAATGGCTCAGCCGCTCCCGCAGCAGCAAGAGCTGCTTCGCACTGAGGTACGACGGAGTCCCCCCGCCGAAGTAGACGACTTCGAGGCTGCGGCCAGCGATGGCGGGCATGTCCTTGAGGAGCGTGACCTCGCGATCGAGGGCGTCGACATAGTTCTTGACCATGTCGGCGTTCTGCTGGGTGTAGACGCGGAAGTAGCAGAACTTGCAGCGCTTGCGGCAAAAGGGGATGTGCAGGTACATCCCCAGCGGCACGTCATGCGCGGGGGGGCGGGCGAAGGCTTCGCGAATCTCCCCGACCCGCTCCTTCATCCACTGAGAGAACGGCGGGTAATTGGAGACGAAGTAGCTGCCGACTTCGGTTTTGGATTCGGTCGACATGAGAAGCCGGTTTCCCAGATGCGTGTGCAGCCTCTCCGGAAGGGGAGACCGGTCCTCGCAGTGACGCGATAACCAGTTCATGGTACGGCCAGGAGGGGCTGGGGGGCAAGAACGGGATATGAACGAGTGAGGGCGGGGAGGAAAGAGGAGAAGATGAACGCCACGACGCCAAGGAGTAAGGACGCAAAGATCGGAATCTCTTTCCGGTTCATCCGATGTGATGGGGGAATCGCTCCCCGAGAGACCAGCGAGTCTCGGGCGATCGGCAGTTCGGGCATTCAACCCCAACGGGGTTTCGCCGCGTAGCCCAGGGTTGACTGCGGAGCAGGCTACCCTGGGTCAGAGCCCCTCAACGGCCCCCAACCCCGATGGGGTTGCGTCCTTTCGCGAGTGATTCTCCTCGGTTTCAGTCAGGCGTGTGGCGCAATCCCGATGGGGTTGAAGAGGCTCAGGCGACCACGGAACCCAGGGTAGCTCGAAGCGAGCAACCCTGGGCTACGCGGCGAAACCCCGTTGGGGGCAAGAGGTGTTGGAGCGTGTTTGCTCACCCGTTGCCATCCATCCCTCCGCACGAAAATGGAGTCGGGTAAACCCTCTTCCCTCTGCGTCTGGGCGTTGAATTCTGACTTCCCTGACCTTCACCACGCATGGGAAGCTCACCGGGAATGGCTGCGTTCCGGGGGCGGGGGGCGTATCATCCGCCGCATGATACCTCACATTGCCCTGCGACTGATTTTCGGGATGAGCTTGACGTGGTGCGTCATGCCCAGGCGGGAGGTCACGTCGGGGTTCTTTCGGATTCAGATGCTGGTCACGCTGGGGCTCAGCGTGTTGGCCACGCTGACGCTTTCGCAACTCGAAAGCCCTGGGGTTGCCACCCCAGGGCTTTATGCACTGACGATTGGAGTGGCCATCGCGTCGTTCATTGGCTCCATCATGTGGACGCTGGAGCGGCGCTCCGCAGGCGTCCGATATGCCCTGAGCGTGTGCGTCATGTCAGCCGTGGCCCTGATCTTCGCCACCTGGGGCCGGATGTCGGGGGTTCCGGTGGCGTTCGATCTGCTCGCGGAGCTTTCCGGAGGGTGGATCATCGGCGGGGCGATCTCGACGATGCTGCTGGGGCACTGGTATCTGACCGCCACCGGGATGAAGATCGAGCCACTGCAACAGATGAACGGCCTGCTCCTGGCAGCTGTGGCGGTGCGGACGGTCCTCGCCGGGGCGGTGTTTCTGTGGGCACCACCGCTCGAGGCGACGACGCAGTGGGTCTGGCTGGCTCTGCGTTGGGCGGGGCTGATCGGGCCGCTGATCCTGGTGTCGCTGGTGTTCCGGATTCTCAAGTATCGGAACACTCAATCCGCCACCGGGGTGTTGTACGCCATTGATATTCTCATTTTTCTGGGCGAGGCCACTGCTGCGTTGCTCTCTCGCGATTTGCACTGTCCGTTCTGATAGCATTGATGTGTTCAGATTGACCGTTGGATGGAATGGGCCATGATGGATGCAACTTACGGATTGGCTCTCTCGGGAGGAGGCTTCCGTGCCACGTTCTTTCATCTCGGAGTCATTGAGGAACTCAGAAAACAGGGTCGACTGGAATATATCCGGCACATCACTGGCGTTTCGGGCGGAGCGATCACCGCAGCCCATCTCTGGCTGAATTGGGAACAGTATGTGTCTGGCGACGAGAGGGACTTTGAGAATCTCGTCGAAGAGTTGCGGGTCTTGGCACTCAGTGGACTCCAGAATCGAATCCTGAAGCGTGTGTTTTGGCGATCGGTGTTTGGCCTTCCAGTGAGTGCCAGTGACTGGCTGGTCGACGAGTATCAGTCGTTGTATCGCGGGGCCACTCTCGGGTTGCGAATCAGTCATCTGGCGGATTCGTGCCCCCGTCTGTCGATTCTGTCGACCAGTTTGAGATCGGGCTTGCCGGTCGTACTGGACTCCATCGCCATCATGGCTGTCCTGGGAGGTGATCCCGATATCGGGATGCCCAGGCATCCCGATATGAAACGGGCACTGCGTGAAGTCCAGTCAAGTTCATCGGTCTCTCTCGCCCAGGCCGTGGTAGCCTCGTCGGCACATCCGGCCCTGTTTTCTCCACTGCATCTGAACTCATCCGAACTCAGTGACCTGACGGACGGAGGGATTCACGACAATCTCGGAATTGTCTGGATGGACGAATTGTGCCCCCAGCACGCCGGATACGACTTCACCCGACTACTGGTCTCGGATGCGGGTGCCAAACGTAATTTCAAGTCCGAGTTGGGGATGCAGCAGTCATCGGACCTCAGAAAACACTTCAACCGGAATATGGCAGCGGTCGATCTCATCATGCGTCATCTCGATGAGACTCGCCACAAAACAAGGCAACGCGACCGAGAGTATTTCCACATTTGCACCCGCGGAGACGCTCCTTGGTCTCCTGATCACCCGGCGCTGTTGCCGACCACCTTTAACAGCCTGGGTGAGATCAATCTGGAGGCATTGAGAAACCACGGGCGTTTTGTTGTCGCCGACCAGTTCGTCAATGGTGTACAATGAATTCATCCCAAAACATGTCTTGGTGAGCCGCCCATGTCCACAATCCAACGTCCCTCGGAAGTCGAAAGTCGTCGCGAACGCTATGCGGAACGGCACCGGGAACTCATGCAGGAATTGGCTGCGAATCCGCCAGTCGTCGACAATTTCGACTTCGATCCGACTCAAGTGCCGGTCATCAGAATGGGAATCTTGGGGATCGTGATGTTCCTGGGCGTCGGGTTCGCCGCATTTCTGGGGACGAGACTCGCGGCCCATCAGACAAACATCGTTGTAGATCCGAAACCGGAGTCGCACCAAGCGCCCCTGCCTGTCATCCATGAACGTGAAGGGGGACGATCCTGGGTCGAAGGTGAGCGGCGTTACACCGTGATGGTTCCGACAACAGCTACAGGAATCTCTATTCACGAAAATATCTACTTGAAAGTGAAGCTCTCCGAAGAGCAACTCAAACAATTGGAGCCTCGGCTTCAAGAAGGGATATTTTTCCCTCCCGAAGAGATTGAACTGAGTGACGATCAGTTTCGACTCCTGCTGGAAAAGAATGAGAAACCTCTCGAAACTCCCCCAGCTAAGTAGCTCGTGGTGGTCGTTCGCAGAGTTGTCTCGTTAAGCTTCATCCATGCACGTCACCTTCCGATGTCCGAATTGCGACCAGTCCCAGCGTTCCGGCGATTGCCGGGCCGAGGGGGCCGTGCAGTGCGGGTGCGGCTGGTCGAAGCCGCTGGCCGAACACGACATCACCGGCGAGGCCCCGAACCATTGCCTGATCTGCGGGACGCTCGATCTGTGGCGGCAGAAGGATTTCCCACTCGTCTTGGGGTTGTTGTTCGTGGCGATCGGAGTGATCGGCAGCAGCGTCGCCGTTTACTACTACCATCCGGTGTGGGCGCTCGGAATTCTGATGGCGTTGGCCCTGCTGGATATGGTGCTGTATCAGGTGATGAGCGATGTGTTGGTGTGCTATCGCTGCCGGGCCAGACACGGCCAGGTCGACCTGACGGGGCGAGTGGCGTACGATCACGAGTTGGGCGAACGCTATCGCCAGGAAGAGATCCGCATGCAGGCGAAGTCTCAGCCAAGTACACCAAGGCAGTCGCCATGAATTCGGAGCCTGAAACATACGGCCTGACTCTCTCTGGAGGGGGATTCCGTGCCACATTTTTTCATTTGGGAGTGGTTGAAGAATTAGGGCGACTTGGTGTTTTGCCGAGCGTTCGCCATATTTCAGGAGTATCAGGAGGGGCCATCACTGCCGCTCATGTTTGGCTCAACTGGGACCAGATTCTCGAAACAAGTGGAAACATTGATGAGTGTTTCAGCCAATTGACTGATTTCGCAGACACCAACGTTCAAGCACGACTGATTCGGAGGAAGCTATTTCGCATGCGTTCATCAGGTGAATTGTTGGAAGAGGCATACTCGACCATATTTCGACGCAAGCAATTGAACCAATCGAATCCAGTGGGATGGCCACGACTCTCGGTCTTGGCCACTGACTTGGAATCAGGGCTTCCAGTCGCCTTCGATTCCGAAGGAGTATTTCGCGTGATCAACGGAACTGGACCAGACATCGGTATGCCACAACCCTTGCCATCAGTGCGAACGGTCACTCAATGTCGAGGCCATCATGGTGTCACAATCGCCAAAGCAGTCGCCGCATCCTCGGCATATCCCGCACTTGTCTCTCTCGTGGATGTCCCAGAACTTGATTTACGACACTTGACCGATGGAGGGGTGTACGACAATCTGGGGATCATGTGGATGGACTCGTTTGTTGACGAAACTCCAGGAAAGAGGGCGTTCAATCATCTTCTCGTCTCAGATGCGGGAGGACGTCGAAACTTTCGCTCATCGGAACATGGACCGGACAGGCTTCCGTTTGAGAATTTCGTGTTTCGGAACACCTCGGCCATCGACTTGGTCATGCGACACTTGGATGAGGCCAGGCATGATCGACGGCTGTCAGCCCGAACGTACTTCCATATTTCCGAGGACGCTGAGACACGCCTGGGGCCAGAACATCCCGCATTGGTGCCCACGACTTTGAATGGACTCGGAGCGGACACTTACGCGATGCTCCGAAAGCATGGAAATCTTGTAGCACTGAGAGAGTGGAGTCGTGTACACTGAATCTTGGCTCGAAAGTGACTGAGGTGTCGATCATGCCTACTGAAAACAGTGCGATGTCCAATTCGGAGCGATTGTCCGCTTACACTGCGGAGCGCGACCGCCTGATGGAATTGTCCAAGCATGAGTCTTGGCGTCAGCGTGAAGAATTGGACATCAACCATTCGCCTCCCTATTCAGTCTTGGTCAGGCCGTTACTGCCAGCAATCCTTGTTGTCGGTCTGGTTTCTGGACTTGCAGGGGTGGTTCTGACTCGTGTGTCGACAAGTCAGTCGGATGCTCGATGGGCGACAGTCGATACAAGAGTCGGTGACCTGGAGCGGCAGATCAGTTTGGCCTCGATTCAACTCAACGAGTCAAGGGAGAATGAACGTCGTCTGAAGACGTTGATCGAAGTCATGCTGAGATCTTCGAACATCACCGAAGATCAACGAGCATCCCTCGTGAATCTGTATCCACCGGGGCCTGCACTAGAGCCCCCTCCAGCACCAAGTCCTAAATTCCGTTGATCCCCTCCCCCTTGCCCGACCCACTCCGTATCGTCGAAGACCTGAACGGCTCCTTCACCGGAGACCTGCGGTTCGACTCATTGACGCGGGCCATGTATGCGAGTGATGCGAGCCTGTACGAGATCACACCGCTCGGAGTCGCCTACCCCAAGCATCGCGACGATGTCGTGGCCCTCAGCCGGTATTGTGCGGAGCACTCCATCCCGCTGATCCCGCGCGGAGCCGGGAGCAACGTCACCGGCGGAGCACTGGGCGAAGGAATCATCGTCGACCTCTCGCGGCACTTCACCGCCATTGAGGAGATCACCGACAACTCGGTCCGCGTCCAGGCGGGCGTCGTCCGCGACACGCTCAACAAGAAGCTGCGAGAGGTCGGGCGTTACCTGCCCCCCGATCCATCCTCAACCTCGGTGACCACCGTGGGCGGGATGCTCGGGGTCGACGCAGCCGGGGCCCACGCCGTGCGGGTCGGGTCGATGCGGGATTATGTGCGGAGCATTGAGGTGGTTCTGGCGGGCGGCGACTGGTTCGAGGCCAAACGCGAGCCGCTCACCAAACTCATCCCCGACCTCGACTCGGCCCTGATGCAGCCCGGCGAATCGGTCGAGGCTAAACGCAGCATCGTCTCGCGCCTGACCCGCCTGCTGCGCGACAACGATGTCTTGATTCGCGAACGCCAGCCGCCGTTGATCCGCAACTGCGCGGGGTACTCGCTGCGGAGTATCCTCTCGCGGGATGACCTCAACCTCCCGCGACTGCTCGTCGGCAGCGAAGGCACGCTCGGCATCTTCACTGAGGCCACGCTGCACACCTCTCCGCTTCCCGCACATCGCGGCGTCGCGCTGCTGCTGTTCGGCCAGCTCGAAGCGGCGATTCGCGTGGTCCACGCCATCGCCGATCAACAGCCGAGTGCCTGCGACCTGCTCGATCGTCGGCTGTTGTCATTGGCCCGCGATGCCGATCCACGTTTCGAGGCGATGATCCCGAAGGCCGCTGAGGCCGCGCTGCTCGTCGAGCAGACCGGGTTCACCGAGCGGCAAGTCAAAGACCGATTGCGGGCCATCGTCGAGGTCGCTCAACACACCGACTCTGCTCTGCTGGTGGGGCAACAATCGTTCGACGAAGCGGGGGTCGAGTTCCTGTGGTCGCTGCCCTCTCGGGTCGTGCCGTTGTTGACCCGCTTGAAGGGGCAATCGCGTCCGCTGCCGATCATTGAAGGCCTCGCCATACCACCGCAGTCGTTGCGGGACTTCCTGCTCAAAGCCCAGAAGGTCTTGCAGAAGCACGAGGTCACGGCCTCGCTGTATGCGCACGCGGCGTCGGGGCAGATTCACTTGCGGCCGATCGTTCCCTTCCCGACGCCGAAGGACGGACACCAACTCGAAGCCCTGGCCCGCGAGCTGTACGAGGTCGTCTTCTCCTTCGGCGGCACGATCAGCGGCGAACACGGCGATGGCCTGTCCCGCACGGCCTTCCTCCGCAGCCAGTACGGCCCGCTGTATCGTGTCTTCCAGGACGTGAAGGGGATCTTTGACCCGCGCCACCTGATGAACCCTGGCAAGATCATCTGCGATGATCCCCAACTGACGATCCGGCACTTCCGCGCAATGGTCGAGTCCGCCAGCTCCAGCGAAACCACTCCGGCCCCGACACCCTCCGAGGTCATCCCACTGCAACTCAAGTGGTCGCAAACCGAACTGGCCGAGGCCGTCTCGCGCTGTAACGGCTGTGGCAATTGCCGGACCCAGGACGCCGATCTGCGGATGTGCCCGTTCTTTCGGCTCGACCAGATTGAAGAGGCCAGCCCGCGCTCCAAAGCGAACGTCATCCGCAACCTCATCACGGGGGAACTCTCGGCCCGCGATCTCTCGTCCGAGGGGGTCAAGCGGCTGACCAAGCTGTGCTTCAACTGCAAGCAGTGCGAGTTGGAGTGCCCGGCCAACGTCGACATTCCGCATCTGATGATCGAGGCCCGCGCTGCCTATGTCGCCGAGAACGGGCTGAATCGGTCCGACTGGATTCTGGCTCGGGCACACTCGTTTGGAGCGCTGGGCTGCTCGATTGCCCCACTGGCGAACTGGGTACTCAGCAGCCGCACGGGTCGCTGGCTGGTCGAGAAGATTCTGCATGTGGCCCGCCGCCGTCGGTTGCCGCCGTTTGCGAGGCGGACGTTCCTGCGGCAAGCCAAGCCCGACCTTTCCCGCCGCGAACTACTCACGAGCGACCCGCGTCCGGTGGTGTACTTCGTCGATCACTTCGCCAACTTCCACGACCCGGAACTCGGCTGGGCGATGGTTTCGATCCTGCGGCATCACGGGATTCCGGTCTATGTCCCCGCCGGTCAGACCGCCTCCGGCATGGCCATGATCTCCGCCGGTGACCTCGAATCGGCCCGCGAACTCGCCGAACAGAACCTCCGCGAACTCGCCGAACTCGCTCGCGAGGGACTGACCATCCTCTGCACCGAACCGACCGCAGCGGTTTGTCTGAAGCAGGAATACCCGCTGCTGGTCAATCACCCGGATGTGCAGGTGGTCGCCAATCAGGTCGTCGAGATCGGAGCGTTCTTGAAACAACTGCACACCGAGGGGCGTCTCAAGACCGACTTTAAGCCGCTCGATTTAACCATCGGCTACCACACGCCGTGCCACCTGAAAGCCCTCCAGCAAGGCACCCCGCTGGCCGATTTGCTGGCCCTGGTGCCGGGACTCAAGATCGAGCATCTCAACGGCGGCTGCTCCGGGATGGCCGGGGCGTACGGCCTGACCGTCGAGAACTTTAAGACCTCCCTCCAACTGGCCCAACCGCTCTTCGACGCCATGAAGTCCCCGACCATCCAAGTCGGGTCAACCGAATGCGGCAGTTGTAAAATGCAAATGGAACAGGGGAACCCGCGAGCGACGCTGCACCCGTTAAAGCTGCTGGCCCTGGCGTATGGGCTGATGCCGGAATTAAAGAACCGGTTGAGGCCCGCGGGGCGACGGTTGTTGACCTCGTAGAACTGGTTTCCCATGTTGCACGGCAGGACAACAAATCGTTGTAGTGCGGGATACAGGGGACGGGGCACCATCCGCCGTTCCGTGAACCTGCTCTGTCATCGTTCGGATTGTGGGCCCCCGATTTCGGATCAAAGATCATCGACTTGCAGGGCGCGTTGGGAGATATGCCTGACACGCAGCACAAGAACAGTCTGGTCATTGATGGTGAACACAATCCGGTGGGTGGCCCTGCGGCTGACGCCAAAGTGCAGTTGCCACAAGCCTGTCGGCAAGAGATCCGTTTCGGCAGCCAGTGGGCAGCGTTTTGGATTCTGAGTAAGAGTCGTAATCGCAGGACATATCCTGTTGTACCAGCGTTCGGCCTGTTCAGCGGAACGGTTCTCGCTCCACCAACGCACCGCGTGACGAATGTCATTCTCTGCAGAAGGGACGATCAATACGCGATAGCTCATGATTTGCGGGAGCCAAAGCGGAATTCGCGACGCAGTTCCTGATCGAACTCCTCGAATGGACGCGTCTGCCCGGCACGCATCTCGTCGATTCCCTGTTGAATCGCCAGACGTTCTCCGTCACGGGTTAAGAGGGTGATGACGTAGTCCTCGACAGTGGCGTACCCGGCGGTGACGGCCTGCGATTGGAACTCATTGAGATCAGGAATGTCGATTTGCATTGAGGAGTCCTTGCCCGGTGAACTTCAAACTACCACAACGTCATGCCAGAAGTCAAAGACGAGTTTGTCGTATGAGATTGCTTACCTACCGCGTGAAGCCCACGTAGAAGCTGAACATGCGGCGTTGGTCGGTCTTCTGATCGATGATGGGCCAGGCGAAGTCGAACGCAATCGGTGCCGGGCCCATCGCGGGGATCACGAGGCGGAAGCCGAAACCGGCACTGACGCGGAAGTCCTCGAACCCGACATCCTGCTGCACGGTGCCGAAGTCGGTGAAGGCCACGGCTCGAATCTGGTCGTTCGCGGTCAGTGGGAGCATGTATTCCGCTGTGCCGAGGGCCATGAAGTTACCGCCCACGCGGACTCCACTCTTGATCGGCGACACGCCACGGAACGCAAAGCCACGGAATGACGAATAACCCCCGGCGAAGTACCGCTCGAAGATCGGTGTATCCTGCCCGGACCAGGCCAATTGACCATACAACTGGACGATGTGCTTGCCGAACCCGTCGGCTCGTTCACGCACCGTAAAGTATTGAGAGGCGCTGGCTTCGACTCGCGGGTAATTAAACTGTCCGAAGGCTTGCTCGAATGTGCCTTCGAGGTAGTGCCCCTGCGTCGGGATGAACGCATTGTCGCGAGTGTCGTTCGACAGCGTGACTGACACGGATGATAGGAAATTGTCACCCACGACATCGGTCAGGTCCGTCGGTGCCCCCGCTTGAGGGTTCCGGATCTTGACATCTTCCAGTCGCAGAGCGATGCTCCCCGACCAGTATTCGTTAATCAGCTTGCCCACGCTGATTCGTCCGCCCAGACGGTCTTCGGTCCACTCGTTATAGAATCGATTAAAATAGAACCCGCTGACACCGACATTAAAGTCGGTTCGCATGAAGAATGGATCGTTCCAGCTGACGACATAGCGGCTGACCTGGTTGCCGGGCTGGGCCTCCAAGCGGAAGCTCTGCCCCGCCCCGCGCCAGGCGTAGCCGTTGACGATGTCGGCCCAGCTGCGGGGCGGACGCATGATGTCGAAGTTGTCTTCTTGCAGGACCGCCGATCCGACGACACCGTTGTTGCTGTTAATCCCCGCTCCGAACATCAGGCGACCGGTGCGACCTTCGGTGACATCGATATCGAGGTCGACAAACCCCGGCGGCTGGGTCGGCGTGCGTCCGAAAGTCGTCCCGCCGTAGGGATTTCCGGAGTTGGATGATCCGGCCCCGAAGTCCTGGGGGATCGGCGTTCCATTGCGGTCAATGCTCTGGCCGCGAGGCACCTCGTCCGACTGGCCACGAATCACGATGTCGGGTTCGACGGCCTCTCCGAACAGTGAATCCGGATCGATGCGATACAGCGCGGGATGTGTATTTGATGCCTTGGCCCGAGCCTTGGCGAGTGTGCTGGACGCGGTACGAAGAATCGGCTCAGATCGGAGCGCCAACCCCTGGGGCAGCGGGCGCGACGCGAGCGTGGGCTTGGGCGTGGGCTTGGCCACTGCTTGATGCCGAGCTGGCACGGGTCGAGCTTCCACCACCGGCGTCAGGTTCACGGCCGGTCGGAACCGGGCCGTCGTCCGACCTTGGGGGGCCACGCTATGTCCGTACCCCACCGTGGGGAATGCCTGACGATTTCCATGAGTCTTGGCGAAGAATTCGTCTTCTTCGTTCTGAGCCCGCATGATGTCATTCAGTGGATCGTCAAACGCCAGCATGTAATCTCGCCCGTCCACGGGATTGATCACAAACGACGGAGGATCTGTTTGATCCCACAACTGACTCGACAGCACCCGCCGCCGCGCGAGGTCGATCTTGCGGCCATCCGCCAGCTGACCCGGCTTGACCATGCGGGCCACGGTGTTCAGGATCACGTCTTCGCGAGTATGTGAGGTCTCGCCCCGGAACTGCACGCGAATGTCTCCGACCAGATACGGCTTGTCTTCGTTGATCCGATATTCCAGATCGATCACGCCCGGTTCATCCAGGAAGATCGGTGTGGGAGCCACTTCGGCATACAACCGGCCCAGCACGTCGTACTGGTCCTTCATCTTGACGACATCGTGCTGCATGTACCGGTAATTGAAGAAGTCGCCCGCCTTGAGCTTGGGCTTGTGGTACAGCTTGTCGCGACTTACCACGTCATAGCCGATCAGCTCAACATTGCGGATCCGGTAGCGCTGCCCTTCATCGATCGTGAAGCTGAGTGTGGCCGACGTGTGATCGTCACTGATCTTGGCCTGCTGGCTGACCTTCACATCAAAGAACCCCAGATTATTGTAATACTGGGTCAGGGTGATGACATCATTCTCGACCACCTGGGGATTGTAGATCCCGCCAAATTTCCAGAGAATCGCTGCCTTCGAAGCCAGTTTCGTCCGCAGCACCGCGTCCGACACGAATGTGTTGCCTTCAAATTGTCGCCAATGGACGCGGGTCTTCGGTCCTTCGCTGATGGAAATCACCACTCGACGGTCTTTGGGATCGTCGCCCTCGGTCATTTCCACCTGGGCGTTACGAAATCCTTTTTCGAGGTACAGCGACTTGATGCGGGCGACGGCCTCGCGGTTGAGGGCCACATCGAACGGTTGGTTGGGCCGCAGGCCAGTGTGGGCCTCCAATTCGCCGGTTTTGATCTTCTTGTTGCCGATGAACTGCACCGACTGAATGATGGGACGTTCACGGACTTGGTAGACCAGCACCAACCCCTCGGGAGTGCGGCGATAGAGCGGGCGGACGCTGGAGAACCAGTGCGTGCGGCGCAGGGCGGCCACGTCCTCCTGGACCTCGCGGGGAGTGACGACGCGGCCTTTTTTGACCTTGAGGTAGTGCTGGATCGCATGTTCGGCGATTGTCTCGCGACCCTCGATCACGACCTCGACGACCTCTTCATTCAGGAATTCATCCGCCGAGAGTTCCTCGTCCAGCACCAGATCGGACGACGACTCTTCAACGGCTTCCGGATTGACCAGGGACTCCCGCGAACGCCGGGCTTCCCCACCGACCGAGTATTGCTCATCGTCCTGAGCGGGCACGATCGCCGACCAGGCCAGCAGGCACAGCGCCACGCTGGCCCACAGCCAATGCACGCGCAGCGGGCGATCGCAGGTTTGCGAGGCGACTCCGGGCATGGGAACGGCTTTCGGGGAAAATCAGAGGAGGGGTTTCCCCAGCGCGGAACGCAGCCGGGAACGGGAGAGGAACTCCCTAGGGGGCGGAGGAATATCGAAAAACGGAAATTCACTCAAGGTGAGTTCTGAATCGGTTCAAGTCCCAGTCAGATTCTGCCGAAGCCGCTCCCGAACCGCTCGGTTAGCCGCGACGGGGAGTCTTCGAAGCGGAGCGCTCCCGTGCCTCCAATCAACTTTCATTTCCGCACCA
>JAYTWO010000248.1:0-3590 GCA_043743415.1 Planctomycetota bacterium | reverse complement strand
TTCGCCCACCACCGTAGGACGGGCACATTTGCCCGTCCCGAGCGACGTTCGCGCGTCGAGAGCGAGTGACATGGGCCGGGGGCGACTGGCTGCCCATGTAGACTCGTTCGGGCGGGCCAGACACAGCGGGGACGGGCCAATGTGCCCGTCCTACGGGGCGCTGGCCCGCCCGCCAAGCCACCGCGAAAAGCCTCTCCCCAGCCGCATAATATTTGCGCAGCGTGAACACAATTCGCGGATTAGTCGCACGGGGCACTCGTACCAGCTCCCGCAATGCACCAGCGCGGGAACCACCTCGACACCTTGCTGTTCCCCGCGGCCTCAATCCAGACGGGCAGGAATGCCCGACCGACAATGGGCTACCGCTGGTAGATCGGCAGGTAGCCTTTGTTCAGCTGCAGGATCGTGGTGTTCATGGCGGTCACGTAGACGGAGCCGATCGAGCCGTCATCCCATCCGCCTTGAGGGGTTTGTTTGCTGATAATCTCCCCCTCGACCCAGGTGGAGTATTTCTTCCACTGCTCCGGTTGGCGGTACATGACCTGCGCGTAGTAGTAGTGCATGTAGTGCCAGTGACCGAAGTCCTGCTGGCCGTTGGGCCAGACGTTAGCCTGGCAATACTCCATCATTTTCTTGATTTGCGGTGTCTGTTCGGCGTCACCCGCGTTGAACAGGACGGCCACCGCAGCGGCAGTGATCGGAGGGCGTTCGCCGCCTCCCGCGATACTGTACTGGACGCCGCCGAGAGGGGTCGTACAGTCATAGATGTACTTGCGGGCGCGTTCGATGATCTCGCCGGGGACGACGATCCCGGCGTTGCGACAGGCCCGCAGCCCTTGGACCTGCGTGATACAGGTCGAGCCTTCGTCGAAGTCGTTGCCATCCTTGGCCGAGACATAGCCCCAGCCGCCGCGCGTCGTCTGGGCCGCCGCACAGAACTTGACCGCGTTCTCCAACACGCGTTTGAGGTTCCGGCGACGCTCCACGTCTTCCTCTTCTCCGTACACCTGGGAGAGGAACAACATCGAGAACCCGTGGCCATAGGTGTAGTGATAGTCGTCCGGGAATCCGATCAGCCCGTTCGGCTGCGAGGCATCGAGCAGATAATCGACCGCTCGGCTGATGTTGCGGGCGTACTTGCCGCGCGTGGTGGTCGAGCCTTCGGCAGCGAGAGCGATGCCAGACAGGGCTGTCATCGCGATGCGGTAGTTACCGCTGCCGACTTCCCAGTACCCCTGACGGCGTTGCTCGCGGACCAGGAACTCCAACCCGCGCGAGACCGACTCATCGACTTTCTTCTGCGCCTCAACGGAATCGGCTGACACCGCTCCCGAGGCAGTCATCAAGAGGACTGCGAAGAGAGCGATGCCAGCCGTAATCCGGTGTCCCATGCTGCGCCGACTTTCCCGCGAGGACTAAGCCGCAGCTGCGTCCTTCACGAACAGAGCTTGTTCCTTGCGAACAATCTCGGGGGTCACGATGAATCGTTGTCCGGGTTCCTGCTCAGGCAGTTCGAACATCAGGTCAAACATGACTTCTTCGATCACCGAACGCAAGCCTCGCGCTCCCGTATCCTTGATCCTGGCGATCCGCGCAATCTCCCGGAGCGCGGAGTCGGTGAACTCGAGCGAGGCGTGTTCCATTTCGAACAGCTTCTGGTACTGCTTGACCAGGGCGTTTCGCGGTTCGGTCAGGACGCGGACCAGGTCAGCCTCGTTGAGTTTATTGAGCGTGCTGAGGAACGGGAGCCGTCCGACGAGTTCGGGGATCATGCCGTACTCGATCACATCTTCGACGGTGACATGATCGAGCAGGTTGCGACGGCGTTCGGTCTCGTCGACGACTTCCTGGCCGAAGCCCATGCTCTTCCTGCCGAGCCGCTTGCTGACCATCTCTTCCAAGCCGACGAACGTGCCGCCGCAGATGAAGAGGATGTTGGTCGTGTCGAGCTGGATGTACTGCTGCTCGGGGTGCTTGCGGCCCCCTTGCGGCGGGACGTTGGAGACGGTGCCTTCCAGCATCTTGAGCAGCGACTGCTGGACGCCTTCGCCCGACACGTCGCGGGTGATCGAGACGTTGTGACCGGTCTTGCCGATCTTGTCGATCTCGTCGATGAAGATGATCCCGCGCTGAGCCGCCTCGACATCGAACTCGGAGGCATGCAGCAGCTTGAGGAGCAGGTTCTCGACATCCTCGCCGACGTAGCCCGCTTCGGTGAGCGTCGTGGCGTCCCCAATGGCGAACGGCACCTGCAAGAATTTGGCGAGGGTCTTGGCCATCAGGGTCTTGCCGGACCCGGTCGGGCCGATGAGCAGGATGTTCGACTTCTCGACTTCCACCTCGCCCAAGTTCCCTTCTTCAAACAGCGTGAGCCGCTTGTAGTGGTTGTGGACGGCGACCGCGAGACCGCGCTTGGTGCGGGTCTGGCCGATCACGTAGCGATCGAGATGATCGACGATCTCCCGGGGGGTCGGGATCTTGGTGAAGAGTTTCTTGGGGTCACCGCGACGGCGACGTTCCTGGTCGAGGATCGAACTGCACAGGTCGATGCACTCGCTACAGATGTAGACATCACTGGGGCCCTCGACGAGCGGCCCCACATCGCGATAGCTCTTGCCACAGAACGAACAATTCGCGTTCTTCTTCCCGGTCGGATTTTTCTTCCCGGTGGTGAAGTCTTTGGGGGAGGCCATGGTGCTTCTTTCTGAGGTGTCGATCAATCCGTCGGCGTGCATCGCGAAGTTTCACAGATTGGATTCCGGGTTCCTGCCCCGGAGGTTCCAACCACTTCTCGACGATGAACGTCCGTGGTTGAGTCGCACGAATCCGCAGCCGCCTCCCTGATTCGGCTTACGGAGAATGGTCATCTGCATCATCTTGATACGGAACAAGTGGTGTGCTTGCTGGTGGAGCGGCAGATTTGGCCGGAGTGGCCCGCGTTGGATGCGAGCTATCTCCAGACCCCATCGACCGTTCCACCAACCGTCGCTGAATGGATCGGAATTCCTCCGGCGTCACGTCACCCTCGGACTGCGATTCACGCAACTGTCCGAGGAATTCGTGAACACCCCCAGCAGAACCCTCATCTTCACGAAACAGGGAACGCAGCGCACTGGTGATCCATGCCAGAATTCCAATTGCAAATACCACGCCAATGACGCCCAGCGCCAACCACATTTTGTCTTGAGACAGCATTTGGCCTTTCAGACCCAGCAAATCAGCCATGACCGCCCCCCGAAGCGAACCCGGTTCCCCTGGAACCCTTGTATTATTTGGTGTCGCTGTGACATCCTCAAGGAGCAAATGACAAAAATCTCGAGTCGGCTCGATTCGTCAGTTGCCGCAAAATCCGCCGTTTCGCTGCGACCCGAAGTCTTCGTAGCGGAGCATTCTCTCGTTGCGACCCAGACTGAGTGCGAGACGCACTTTGTGATTCTCACGGGCAGTCCGTGGCCAGTCCGCTCTTCGTCCCGGTAGGGACGGTTGATAATACGGCCTGTTGTTTTTCTGGTGGGGTTGTTGATCGTTTGTAGTTTTCCCCCAACCCCGGCGCGTGAGGGGGCCGGGGGGGTGGGGGTGGGTTTGTTTTT
>JAYTWO010000247.1:0-5631 GCA_043743415.1 Planctomycetota bacterium | reverse complement strand
TCGTTCGGGCGGGTCAGACACAGCGGGGACGGGCCAATGTGCCCGTCCTACGGGGCGCTGGCCCGCCCGCCAAGCCACCGCGAAAAGCCTCTCCCCAGCTGCATGAAATTTGTGCAGCGTGAACAAGCATTGACGGGGCACGAGTGAGCGGTCAACCCGCCTTTTGGGCGGGGGTTGCGGTGTGGCGGACGAGCGGGGGGGCGGGGAGCGGGGGGAAGCGGAGCGTGAAGGTTGTCCCGCGTCCCACGGTGCTTTCCACGCGGATGCGGCCCTTGTGGGAGTCGATGATCTCCTTACACAGGGCCAGACCCAGGCCGCTGCCGCCCTGGCCCTGCTCATCGGGAGTTTTTGTGGAGTAAAACTGATCGAAGATCTTCGGGAGCTTGTCGGCGGGGATGCCCGCGCCCGAGTCGCGGACCGTGATCTCGCTGGTTCCGGACTCGCGGTTCTGGGTGACGCCCAGGAACAGCGTCCCGCCGTTCCCCATCGCTTGGCGGGCATTGATGATGAGGTTGACGAGTACCTGCTGAATCTGGCCGGAGTTGACTTCGGCCCAGACGTTTTCGTCGAGGTTCTTCTCGAGCCGGACACGATGCACTTGCAAGTCCTTCTCCACCAGGATCAGGACATCCTCGACGAGCAAACTCAGCCGGAATGCCTCGCGCTGAGAGGTGCGCCCGCGCGCGTACGAGAGCATCCCCGTCGTGATCTTGGCCGCCCGCTGACCGGCATTCAGGATGCGGTCAAACGCCTTCTCCCGCGTGGCGGCGTCTTTGTGCCGCAGCCCCATTTTGGCGTAGTTGATGACCGTCATCAGAATGTTGTTGAACTCGTGCGTGATCGACGAGGAGAGCGCCCCCACCGAGGTCAGCTTTTGGGCCTGCATCAGCTGGGAACGCATCTCCCCGAGCGACTGGCGGAGTTCGCTGTTTTCCTGACGCAGTTGTTGGAGTTCGCTGGTCGACATGGCAGGCATCCCCAGGGGGCGAGAGGTGTGTGCGTCCCATGTGTCGGAGGAGCAGGGCGGAGGGTGGTACGACACACGGGATTTGGACTCTCGCCGAAGAGTTATCGAACCATCGCCTCGGGGGATTCCAAGAGCAACCTGGCTCAAACGCGGGGATCGGAAAACCTGCGGTTCGGAATCCTCGCGGGAAGTCGATGAGGATTACGCCTGTGTGCGGATTTGGGCGAAATGAGTCAGCGATTCCAAGTGAGAGAGTCACACCGCGCAGCAGAATACTCACCCCAGATTGCCCCGGCGGACAGGAGGCCGATCGCTTCCTCCCCGATCGAGAATGAAAAACCCCTTCCGGAGGGAGGTTGGGATTTCCAGCCTCCCCGGGAAGGGGAATGGTTCACTCGGAAGCGACCGATCCGTGCGGTCAGTGACTGCCCGCCCAACGATTGAACCGCTCGCGGAGTTCGGACTTCTTGGTGGCATAGTATTCGTCGATCCAAAGTTCCTTGAGGGGATAGTCTCCCTCGGGAAGTCCTTCGCGAACTCGCTCCAGAATCAGCAAGGCCTTGATCGCGTCCTCCGCGAGTTGCTCGTCGGAGCGCAGCAGCTTGCTCTTGCCCTCTGAGTTTTTGCCAAAATCATCGACGACGCTCTGCAGGTTCTGGGCCCCACTCTCCATCAACATCCCGGCCTTCTCCAGATCCCCTTCCTTCCTGAACGCCTTCTTTCCCAGATAAAAGTCGCGGCGCGAGTTGAGCATGGCTTGCTGTTGTTCCGCGCGGCAACGGTCCTTCCAGTAGTTGTAGTTGATGGTGCCGCGGTAGCGATCCTGCCAGTAGAGTTTGTCTTTCACGTCCTGGCCATCGTCCAGGGCCAGCCTGGCGAAATCGGCTGCGGAGCCTTCCAGCGAGGTGCGAGTGCCGTTCCCGGCAGCGGCAAAGACCTTTCGCCCGAAGATGTTGGTCCACTCGTCATAGGCTTTCTCCCACGCGGCCTTCGCACTGGAGTCGAACAGGCCGTCATCTTCGCGAGCGGCTGCGTAGTCCATCAGCGAGTGGTAGGGGTAGGCCAGGAAGAGTGCCACGTCCATTTTGTGCTGTTCGAGCTCGCCGGACTCGATGGCGTCGTTGGCCTTCAAATACCAGTCGCGGGCGACATAGTAGTTGTCCTTGTTATCCGGGTTGATATCGCTATCGCCTTTTCCCTTCCAGCGAGCCTGATCCGGGTCGTTGACGAAGAATTTCCGGAACTGTTCCTTCTCGTCCGAGCGACCGATCTTCTGTCCGAAGAACCGACCGCATTCGAAGTAGAGTTCGGGAAACTGGGTGTTGCGGCGGGTGCCGCGCTGCATGTACTTGGCCCCCTGTTTCACCCAGTAGTAGCGGTCTTCCACCGCATCGCACTCGGAGGAAACGTTGAACCCCAGGTTCCACGCCTGGTACTCCCACACCTTTTTGAAGTGCGGTTGCAACAGGGTGATGGAGTCCGCCGACTGCTGGAGTTGGGACCAATTTTTGGTCAGGCGGTAATGCTCCGCGTCACTCCACAGGATGCTCGCCGCAATTCCCCGGAACCCGAGCAGCACCAGGTTCATGGTCGAACTGGCGGGGTCAACGTTGCCCAGCGTCGCTTCGCCCAGTGAATACTTTTCCCGGAGGGTCGAGACTTTCCCTCCGCTGCCGGGCTTCCCGTCAGAGGGCTGCCCCAGCCAGATCACGCATCCCATGAGGACCATGATGCCGAGTCCATACACCAGCTTCCGCTGGCCAGATGTGAGAGTGTTCATTTCGCCTCCAGTTCACGCACTTGCAGGCCAAAGTAGCCAATGATGTAGGCCGGGATGAAGAATCCCAGAGTGATGAGCACGCTGGGAAGAATGCAGAAGTTGAACGGGACATCGAATCCGTTGGCCGTGTAGTACGCCGCATCGAATGTCTGCACGTTGGGGATGACGTACTGGGCCAGATACAGCATCGCATACACCCCCGCGTCGAGGGTTTCGATGACCCGCCTGCCCAGCGTGTCCTCCAGAGGAGACGCTTCGTTCATGCCGATCACGAGCCGGTAGAAGGCTTCGACCGACCCGCCCCCCACCACCCTGCCACCCTGCGAGAAGTACGTCCCCAGACGTTGCACCAGACTGGCTTTCAGGAAACTCCCCAAAATCAACAGCCCAAATGTCGCCAGCGTCGCCACCGGCCCCTTCAGGATGCAACTGGCGGTGGTGCCGATCGTGATCATCAACACCAGCAACAGCCAGATCGCGAAGATCGTTTTCCAGTAGCCGATCGCGAATGAGCGATCCGGCATGCGGATGAACAACGCCGTCAGATTGACACCCAGGTATTGGGCGGAATCCAGGCAGGCGATTTCCAACTGCAATTTGCCCCCATCGACCAGATCCTTGAACAGATCTGCGGTCTTCTCGGTGTCTCCGTCCGTGTAGGTGATCGTGCGCGGAATTGAGATCAGGTTCTCCGTCTCCCCCTGCGCCAGATCGTGGACGACTTCGCTGGAGAATTCATTGACCCGGTACGTCGTTCCGAGCGGAACTCGCAGCTTGGATGTCGGATTCACCAGGGTGACACTGAACCCAATCTCCGTATCAATTTCGCCCTTGTAGGAGCGGAACGCCTCGAACATGTATTCCAGGCGAATGTCCTGATCGACCGGGAAATCGGCGGCGCTGAAGTCACTGAATTCCCAAATCGCCCGCTCCCTGGTTCCCCCCTGGATGAACCGCCGCAGATCCAGCAGGTCTCCGACATTGATGCCGGTGTAGGGGCGTCCGTCCTTGTCGAATTCTTGGCCCTCTCCATTCAGGAGTGCCAACTTGCCAAACGCGGGCACGCGGGAGATCAACTGCCGTTGCGACCGCTCGGGGACGACACGCAGCAGCCACAGATACCCCACCGCACTGACCACCAGCAGCAAGACCGAAATCACAAACACGTATCCGCCGATGCGGCCCAGCACCACTTCGCTGCGGCGAACCGGCTTGGTCACGACCGTGTGCAGTGAGCGGTCTCGAATGTCCGCCGGCAATCCCCAGCAGGCCAACAACACAGCCACGGGCAGCAGCATCCAGCGGACCGTGGTCATCACAAAGCTGATGTACGGCTTGGCGGGAGTCGCCTCACTGGTATCCCCAATGAACCACCCTGCGAACATGAACAGCACGAGGAACACCGCTCCGACCCACAACGCCTTGCGGCGGATCGACTCCCGCGCGGTCAACGTCGCCAGCGCATAAACCCGCCTTGGAGCCAGGCAGACGAGGTCCACCAGCCCGCGACGCACCACCGCGCCAAAATACGCGATCCCCTGGCGTCCCCCCCCCAGCCAACTGGAGACAGCCCCCACGAATGACCCGATCAGGGCCAGCACACACACGACGATCAGCCACCGGATGGCCGGGTGCTGAAACATTGGATGATTGGTATCGAATGGCATGTTCGATTCGATCCCTTTCTGAACAACAGGTATGAATGGAACGGGCTCACGAGAACGGGTGGGCCAGAACGGTCGTCAACTCAGGTCGCCACGGTACGGAATAACGAATCGCGGCCTGTGCTGATGGCTGGTCCACCCCACGGAATCGGAGGAGTGCCGCCTGCAGCGACGACGCCTCACTCACACGGATGATCGGTCAGGCTTTCGGCGTTTCGCCCGGCGCGTAGCGCCGACCCGGACGAGCCTTGCTCTCCTCGACGGTCCGCAGGAACAGCTCTTCCAGATTCGCGGTGGGCGACGAATTGCTGTGCAGCGCTGCCCCGTGCTTCTTCAGGACGGCTTCGACTTCAGCCAAGGCCGCAGGCTCCAGCTTCGTGGTAATCAGCTGGGTCTCGCCCTTCGATTCGAGCAGATCCTTGACTTCGCCCAGCACCTTCAGCTCGCCACCGTACAGGATGGCGATCCGGTCGCACACGTCCTGCACGTCTTGCAGCAAGTGGCTGCACATGAGGACGGTCTTGCCTTCATCGCGCAGGCGGAGAATCAGATCCTTCACTTCCCGCGTGCCCAGCGGGTCTAGGCCGCTGGTCGGTTCGTCGAGGATCACCAGTTCCGGATCATTGATCAGAGCCTGGGCCAACCCGATGCGGCGGGTCATCCCCTTGGAGTATTCTTTGAGCTGACGGCGGCGAGCCCCTTGCAGCCCGACCATCTCGATCAGCTTATCGCGCCGCTCCTTGCGAAGGGCCGACGACATGTTGAAGAGTTGGCCGTAGAAGTCGAGCGTCTCGTCCGCGTTGAGGAAGCGGTACAGGTACGACTCTTCGGGCAGGTAGCCGATTTTCTCGTTCTTACTCACATCGTGAGCCTGCTTGCCGAGAATCTTGATCTCGCCTTCCGTGGGGAAGAGCAACCCGAGCAGCATTTTGAGGGTGGTCGTTTTCCCGGCCCCGTTGGGACCGAGGAGGCCGAAAATTTCGCCCTTCTTGACTTCCAGGCTCAGTGAATTGACGGCCTTGACCTTGGCCCGCCCCCAGAAGTCTCGATAGATCTTCGTGAGATTGCGGATTTCAATGACAGGTTCTGCGGACATCGAGTTGTGAACTCCTTGTGCCATGTGGAACAGAGTCATCACCCGCGGGGGCGAACACTCTGAACTCAACGGACCTCAAAACGGGGACAACCATGGGGAGGAATTCCCCGAACCACGAACTCGA
>JAYTWO010000246.1:0-7153 GCA_043743415.1 Planctomycetota bacterium | reverse complement strand
GAACTGGAGAACAAGGCTCTGCTGCATCTGGCCCTGCTGCTGCATGACATTGGTAAGGGGTTTGTGGAGGACCACTGCCTGGTCGGGGAACGGATCGCGGTCACTGTCGGACAGCGGTTGTGTCTCCCGTCCTCACAGATCGACACGCTGAAGTTCCTGATTCGCTGGCATCTGGAAATGGCCGACATCGCCTTTCGCCGTGATCACACGGACGAGGGGGAGATCGTGCGATTTTCCCAGCGCTGCGAAACTCCGGAACGGTTGCAGATGCTGTACGCGATCACCGTGGCGGATGTCACCGCCGTCGGTCCGGGAACCTGGAGTCACTGGAAAGCCCTGCAACTCGGTGAGTTCTACGACCGGTCGTTCGTGGTCTTGAGCGGTCGACATTACGGGGAGTACGAGGCCACCCGCCTGCGGCAGACGACCGCCCAAGTGGGGGCGATCCTCACCCAGTCGGACCCCGCGATCCCCCGCGACTGGATCGAGTCCCAACTGGTCGGACTGTCCTCGTACTACTTCACCTGTACCGAGGCCGATCGCGTGGCCGCCGACCTGCGCATTCTGCACCGGCTCACCGCCGAAGAGGTCATCGTGGACAGCGTCTACGAGCCCGTCACACAGACCGTGGAGTACCGCATCTTCACCCGCAATGCCCGAGCCGCGGAAGGCTGCTTCCACCGCTTGGCCGGGGTGCTGACCGCGCTGCATATGGAGATTCTCTCGGCCGAAATCACCACCACCAAGTCCGGTGCCGTCATCGACAGCTTCCATGTGCGCGATCGGGACTTCGAGGGGGAACCCCTGCCCAGTCGATGTGACACTGTCGAGCAAACCATGCGGGAGATGCTGCTCCGGCACCCACCGATGGAGGAGCTGTTTCGCAAGAATCGGCGCTACGGGGGCGGTCGCTCTTCGACGGCCGAATCAGAGATGCCGACCCGTGTCCGCATCGACACGACTTCTTCCGATTCGCGAACGGTCATCGAGGTCTTCGCCCACGACCGCACGGGCCTGCTCTACAGTGTGTCGCAGGCGATCTACGATCTGCGACTGTCGGTCGAACTGGCCAAGATCGCGACCCACCTCGATCAAGTGCTCGACGTATTTTACGTCCGTGAGTTTGATGGCTCACGGGTGATCGGTGATGCCCGTGTCTCGCAGATCCAAGCGACCCTCGAAACTCGGTTGATCGCCTTTGAAGCGAACGACTGGCTCGAGTTTGCCTGAGTTCGTCATCAGCCAGGGCTTCCAAGCTGGGGAACCCAGGGATTCCCCTTTCTATCGGCCTGAAAGGCCATCCGTTCTCCCAGCCAGGGCTGAAGGCCCTGGATCTGGGCGTCCTCCGTGATGGGAGGGCTGAAAGCCCGGCCATTCGTAACCGTGGTGCCGTATGAACAGGCCTCGCCCACCGATAAATCGGTGGGCTATTTTCGATTGTCCCTCGCGGGACAAGGAGCGGCAACCGTTCTACGCCGCCGCCTGATAATCCAGCAGTTCCTCGGCAATGGACAGCACCATCTCCGAGTCGATCTCCGATCGTTGTTCGGAGTTCGCCACCAGCAACACGGCCCGACACAAGCGGTTGATCTGCCTGGGGACTCCGCCGGTGATGCGGGCCAGCAGTTGGACGGCATCGCGCGTGAACTCGGTCGTCGAAACCATACCGCGGTCCAGCGCGTGCTCGACATACCACTGCGTCTCGGCGACCGACAGGGCGGGCAACTCGATGCGCAGGCTGGTGTGCTCGCTCAGCGTCTTTAACAGCGGTGTCCGCCCCTCACTACGACTTGCGAACAGCAGCACCATCCCGCGCGAGTGGGGCGAGTGCAGCAACTGCTCCAGCAGGGACAGCGCCCCGGGACGGAGCCGGTCCGCGTGATCGAACAGTAACACCCACGGTTGCTGAACTCGGGCCGCAGAGGCGAGGATCAACTCCAGTTGGTCCCACAAATCGTGCGGTTCCGCATTGGAGGCCGGATTCGCTCCGAGTTCAGCCGCCAACCGGTGAAGCAGTGCCGCATGATCGACCCCCGCCAAGTCAATGCGGCTGGACTTCCATCCCGACCGGCGCAGCTGCCGATGCAGGCGAATCAGGACGGTCGATTTGCCGGTGCCCGCCGAGCCGGACAGAATGCCGCAGCGGTCCCGCTGTTCGACGAGATACAACAGCCGGGCGAGAGCCTCTTCGTGGGCGTCGCTGGGGAAGTACATGTCCGCCGTGGCGTCCTCGGCAAAGGGGAGAAGCGCCTGGCAGGAAGCCCGCATCCCTGCGGAACTGAGTGGACGAACAGTCACGGACATTCAGAGTTCCTTCTCGCCACGGGGAGTCTTCGCGACAGACATTCGAAGTCTTCCAAGACTTCGGATGTCTGGGACGTTTCCCTTGCGAACCGACTTGTGAGACAGTTCACGAGGAATTGTCAGTGGGACCGACCTTCGCAGGTTGCATCGGACAGCCAGCGGGGTGTCCCGCAAGGTTCGGATTTCCCGGCAGAGATCTTGAAACAAGAATGTTCGTCCCCCATGGATCGATTCTTTCATCCGGCAGGACTCTCACGATCGACCTTATCGCTCGATGAGGCAGAATCCCACCATGCGGCGCGGGTTCTCCGAAAACAGCCGGGAGACCGCGTCGAGCTCTTTGACGGGCGGGGCCAATCTGCTATTGGCGAGATCACTCTCGCCAAAAAAGATCGCGTTGAGGTCCGCATACTCGAACTGCGAGAACCGCTGGTCGCACCCCAGCCCGCCATCCGCCTGGCCGTCGCTCCGCCCAAGGGAGACCGCTTCCGCTGGCTGGTCGAGAAGGCCACCGAACTCGGCATCGATCAGTTGATCCCGCTGCTGACCGAGAGAACGGTCGTCGAGCCGGGAGCTGGGAAGCTCGACAAGCTGCAGGCGGCTGTGGTGGCGGCCTGTAAGCAGTCGGGGCGGAATCTGGTGATGCAGGTGCTGGAGAACACGCCGTTCGCGGAATTGCTGGTTGCGGATCGCTCCCCGGCAGAGCGTCCTTTCGCGGAGCGAAAGGCGACAAACCGCACCCTGCTCATCGGTGACCCGCAGGGCGCGATGTTCCAACCCGAGATGATCCCTCACGGATCGGGTGAGGTGCTGCTGCTCATCGGGCCCGAAGGCGGCTGGAGCGACACCGAGTTAGAACACGCCACGCAAGCCGGGGCCATCCGAGTCCGGATCGCGGACCAGATCCTGCGGACCGAAACAGCCGCCATCCAACTCGCGGGGTTGTGCGTGTGGGCGAGGAGTCGCGGGTAGGGAACTGTCAGCAAGGTGATATGAGAGTCGTCTTTCGCTCCGCGAAAGAACGCCCTTTCGAGGAGCGAAAGGCGACTCTCCCGGCAGGTGAATGTGGGACGACTCCTGAGTGCCGAAGAGGCAGCGTGTGATACACTCGGGGCGTCTCCGAGTGGTCGTTCTGGAATGGGAGAGTGTGCGGTGATTGTCGTCGATGCGGGAAATACCCGCGTGAAGTTTGCGTGGATGGAGGTGGCCCCCGAGGGAGGCGTGCCGCGCACTCTCGGGTTCGTGGCGATCCCCGTCGGACAGCCGCTGCCGCTCGACACCTTGCAGGAGTGGATTCGAGAGAGTCATCCCGCGCAGGTCATCGTGGATGGCTCCAATCCTCCGGAGGTCGACCGCGTGTTGCGCGAGTGGCCATCGGCGGGAGCCAGGCCCCAGCGACTCGGCTGCCGGACGTACCTGCCGCTCGTGATGGATGTCGACTTCCCGGACAAGGTCGGCATCGATCGCCTGCTCAACGCCATCGCCGCCAATGCCCGCCGCCAGCCCGGCCAAATCGCCATCGTGATCGACAGTGGGACCGCCACTACGGTCGACCTCGTGGACTGCACCGGGGCGTTTCGTGGGGGAGCGATTCTGCCGGGGTTCGAACTGGGGGCCAAGGCCCTGCACCAGTACACTGCGTTACTGCCGTTGATCCAGCATCACCGACTCCATGATCGCGTGCCCCCGCCCGTGGGACGCAACACCACCGCGGCCCTCGAAAGCGGTCTCTACTGGGGGCATGTCGGGGCGGTGAAGCAGTTGCTCGAGGCGATAGGCTCCGAGCATCCGACCCCGCCGGGTGGACTCGCGCCGCTGGTGATGCTCAGTGGGGGGGCCGCTCCGGTTCTGCGACCGCATCTGGGTGACGTGCTATGGGAACCCGCGTTGTGCCTGCAGGGGCTGGCCTTGGCCGCTGTCGCGATGCCGGGGAATGAGTGATGGAACCGGTCATGTCAGGAACCGCACGGCAGTTGACCTCGACGGGGCGAAGTGCGATCGCCGTGATTCGGCTCACGGGGAATCTGTCTCC
The DNA here is from genome assembly GCA_043743415.1 of Planctomycetota bacterium. Lineage (GTDB taxonomy): Bacteria > Planctomycetota > Planctomycetia > Planctomycetales > Planctomycetaceae > TH-plancto1. The sequence goes on along the minus strand of JAYTWO010000246.1, from coordinate 2,817 downwards.
GCTCGACAGCCCCACCTCATTGTTTCGAGCGGCCAATCGCCAGCGGGTCGTCGAACAATCGGTCGATGCCATCTGCTTCGGAGTGTGGGGCGATCCGGGCGAAGAGGTGGTCCTGTGCCGCACCGGGGTGGACTCCGTCGAGGTGACGTGCCACGGCGGAGCGGCGGCCGTGGCCCGAATCTTGGAGGACGCTGCGGGACGGGGGTTCCGGATCGAGGCCTCGCCGAGTGTCGTCTTTCGCTCCGCGAAAGCACGTCCTTTCGCGGAGCGAAAGGCGACACTCTCGCCCGCAGAGGATGCGTTGGTCCTCACTCAAGCCCGCACGCAACGCACCGCCGAGATCCTGCTGGAGCAGTCCAGCCTCTGGCCGCTGTTCATCGCGGGTTTGAGTCAACGCCCGCGCGACGAAGCACTCGCAGTGATCGACGAGACCCTCGCCTGGTCCGAGTTCGGCCAGCATCTCACCCAGCCGTGGAACGTGGTGCTGTGTGGTCGTCCGAATGTCGGGAAGTCGAGCCTGATGAATGCTCTCGCCGGATTCACACGGTCGATCGTCTCTGCACAAGCCGGGACCACCCGCGACCGTGTGACCCTGGAGACCGCCATCAATGGCTGGCCCGTGCGCATCACCGACACAGCGGGGGTTCGTGAGACCAACGACGCGATTGAGCAAGCCGGTGTCGAGCAGACGCATTCAGCCCTCGACCAGGCCGACCTGGCGGTGATCGTGCTGGACGCGAGCGAGCCGCTGCAAGACGCCGACCGGCAGCTACTGAATGGCCAAGCTCGACGGCAGCTAGTCGTGGCCCACAAGTCGGACCTGCCTCGAACCACCGACGCGGACCGGCCGCCAGACTGCCTGGTAGTCTCATCCGTCACCGGCCAGGGGGTCGAGGCTCTACTGCTCGCGATTTCAACTGCCTTGATCCCCGCCCTCCCCCCCCGTGCCCAGCCGATCCCAGTCACGTCCCCACAAGAGACTCAGCTGCGGATGCTCAGAACGAAACTCACCCCACCCTCTCCACCCGAGCCTCGGCATGCCCACCCCACCCCGGATCCTGATCGCCCTCTGCACCTATAATGAGCGGCAGAACGTGGAGCTGCTGATCCCGCAGTTGAGAGCTGCCGTGCCCGAGGCCGATCTGTTGTTCGTCGACGACAACTCCCCCGATGGGACCGGGCGCTATATCACTGAGGTTTCTGCGTTGGACTCCCGCGTGAAGCTGCTGCACCGGGAGAAGAAGGAGGGACTGGGCGTCGCGATCCGGGCCGGGTTCACATATGGCGTGGAGCAGGGGTACGATTTGCTCGTCAACATGGACGCCGATTTCTCGCACCCGGCAGCCGTGATCCCGCAATTGATTGCAGCCGCTGCACAGGCCGATGTCGTGATCGCCTCGCGGTATGTCGCTGGGGGTGGTGTCGTCGGTTGGCCTGTCCAGCGGAAGGTCATGAGCTGGGGGATCAACACCTACGTCCGCCTGTTGCTGGGCCTCAAGACCCGCGACAACAGCGGCAGCTTCCGGTGCTACCGCGTCGAGTTGTTGCGGAAGGCCGATCTGTCGAAAGTGACCTGCCGGGGGTACGCGGTGTTCGAGGAGCTGCTGTACCGATTGAAGCGTGCGGGGGCGACGTTCGAGGAGATTCCGTATACATTCGAGGAGCGCCGCTTCGGGACGACGAAGATCAACCTGCAGGAGGCGTTCCGTGCCCTTGGCAACTTGGCCATGCTGCGGCTGCGCGGGGAGTGATGCTGCAGTGAGCGGGTGGGCGTGAGCTTCGAGGAGGTCGAGCGCGAGCATCCCTCGCGCTCGAATGCGGTGTACACGACCAGTGTCATTAACGCGGGTTTTTTCGATCTCGTGACCAAGCTCCCGCTTGGTAACGCGGTCAAATCTCCCCACGCCGGGGCCATCCGTAAAGCCTTCTGGCCCCGCTGCTCGTCGTTTGCTTTCTCTCGCAACAACGATTCGGGAAACAGTTCACCGGCCAGTTCGTCCACTGTGATGCCATGATGGGTCGCGATGCTTCCCAGGATCGAGCGGAGAGTTCCCACTCGAAGCGATTCGTGGTCTGGAATCGTGACATGGTGCTCACCCCTCAAGAGCGTCGTCAGGCGAATATGTGATCCCTTCTGGCGGGTGACTCCATAACCAAACGCTGCGAGACGCTTGACCAACAGCCGACCAGAGACATCACGTGGTAGCCTCATACCGCGAGAACCTCATCGCGGACGATATGCAGGCGAATCAACTTCGGTGCGGTGCCCTCTTCGAAGTGACAATCCACCGCTTCACGGACGTTGCTTCGCAGCTCATCGAGCGTATCGGCTTCCGTGACGATCGAGTAGCCGACCGCCGAGGCGGTCAAACCACCCTCCGGAGCTTCGACAACGGTGAAGAGAATTTCAGTCATGACAGCTGTTCCACGGGCGAAGGTTTGCACAGGTGCAGCTTACCAACGCCGTTGATTTGCAGCGAGAGGCGTTGATGGGCTGGCATACCTCTTGAGAATTCTGCGACCTCGACGGGGTGGCCGGGTCTGAAGACTTTGCGAAGGCCCGGATGAGTGGGCGTGTCACGTCGGGTCGCCCCGGTTGGGTCACATTGGAATCGACCAGGGTGGCTCGTTGGACAGCGCCACTCTTGCACGTTGACCTCGGTCCCAAGCTCTGCTTGGGACCGCATATCCCCGAAGCTCCGCTTCGCCCGCGTGCCAGAAACCTTTCGCCCCAGCCCCGCATCGGTCTGACTCAAAGGCGACAGCCCAAAGGCGATGGGGAGATCGCTCCTCAAGAGGCCGAGTCGTTTGGCACGC
>JAYTWO010000245.1:0-2870 GCA_043743415.1 Planctomycetota bacterium | reverse complement strand
CCGCGATTCTCCCAGGCCACGAACTGGCAGCCGAGACTGGTGGCCAACTCCTGCCCTCGCGATTTCGTGCGGTTGGTGATCGTGAGCGCCGCCCCGGCACGGAGAACGCCCTGCCCCACGGCTTTGGCGACGCCTCCCGCTCCCAGGAGCAACACGCGCTTCCCGGCCAGTTCGTGGTCTCCCTTTAACGCCAACCCCATTTTAATGCTCGACAGGGCCGCATCGAAATCGGTGTTGGCGGCGTACCAGTTGTTGCGATTGTCGCGGAACAGCGTGTTGGCCGCCCCAATGTCGTCGACAATGTCATCGCGGAAGTTCGCCAAGTGCAGGGCCCGCTCCTTGTGCGGGATCGTCACGCTGAAGCCCCGCACATCGAGCCACGAGTAGGCTTCGAGCGTGTCGTCGAGTTCTTCGGCGGGCACCCGCATCGGCAAGTAGACCGCGTTGAGGCCATCGAACCGAAACGCTGCGTTGTGAATCCGTGGGCTGTAACTCTGGGCGATGGGGTCGCCGAGGACTCCGAACACCTGAGTCTCGGCGTTGATCTGGTCGAACCGGTAGAGGTTCTTCATCTCGTCGAACGACAATTGACCGGGGGCCAGGACGCGATCGGAGCTGAATGTGGCGTAGGTGAACGGAGCCCCGTACTTGCCGCATAGCACGCGGCTGACGAGTCCGAACTCGCCCATGCAAAAGGCGATCGTCGGAATGCGGGCGTCCTTGACCAGCTTCAGCAGGCGGATGTTGTCCTGGGGCGACTGGGCCATCGTGACGATCTTGATGATGTCGGCATCCAGGGTACACATCTGGGCATACCGCTCCTCCAACGAGTCCGGCGTCCCACTGAAGTCATGGAAGCTGACGATGCGTTTGGTCTTGCCGTAGCGGCGGATCTTGGTCGCGATGTCGTCTTCGAGATCGACGTACTCGGCATCCGCGACGATGGCCTGCCGCAACAGCGACTGCCGTTGATCCTCGGTCATCTTGGAACGGCCCCCGTCCACCGGACGACGACAGGTCACCACCACCGGCGTCGGACGCTCGGCCAGCAACCGGGGCAGGTCAGGCGTCTTCGAGAGCCAATCGAGCCGCAACTCCACCAGTTCGGCCCCGCGCTGGGCGAGGGCCTGGTGTTCGGCGGTCATCATCGAATGTCGGGTGCGACCCAAACTGACACAAATCATGCTGCGAGGAGACCGGGTAGGGAGTGGGATGGTCCGGGACGATGAGGGATCGGGCGGCGAAGGATGCAAGGTAGCTTGCGCCGGGACATCATACCAGCGCAGAGTGGATGGGGCCTCAGCAATGGGTGCAATCGCTCAATGGCAATACATCGTCGTGTCTGCCCACTCTCCCCCACAATCGGCACTGCTTGCGGAGAGGACTTCACTGTGGGGGAGAGGGGGCAGACAGGAGTCCCCCCGGGCGAATGCACCCAGTGAAGTCCAACATTCGCCTCCCCCTTGACATTTCCCGCCGCGACCGGGACGCTGACCGCTGTCTCTGCCCACGCGAGGTCGTGTCGCAGTTCCCTCGCACTTGGTGTCACCCTCCCAGTCCCCTATGCCCAGTCCTGACTACTACCAGACCCTCGGCGTCCCGCGCACGGCGACTCACGACGAGATCCGCAAGGCGTACAAGAAGCTCGCCCGTGAGAACCACCCCGACACCAAGCCGGGGGACAAGTCAGCAGCCGAACGTTTCAAGCAGGCCAGCGAGGCGTATGAAGTCTTGGGCGACAAGGAGAAACGCAAGCAGTACGACCAGTACGGCGAGGCGTACAAGTACGCTCGGCAAGGGGGCGGTCCCGGGGGAGCCGGGCCAGTCGATCTGGAGTCGGTCTTCGGTCAGGCGGGGGTCGACCTGGGTGACATTTTCGGCGGCGTCTTCGGGGGCCGTAGCAGCGGAGGCACCGGTCGTCGTCGCAGTCCTCCGGTGCAGAAGGGCGAGGACTTTCAGACCTCGATCCTCATCCCTTTTCAAATGGCAGCCACGGGCGGAAACTACGATGTCTCGATCAACCGAGACGGGTCGGTCGAGACGCTGGGGGTCAAGGTGCCCGCTGGGGTGCAACAGGGAGACACGATTCGCCTCGGGCAGCAGGGTTCGCCCGGCTCGGGAGGCGGCCCGGCGGGGGACTTGATGATTACGGTGCAAATCGCCCCGCATCCGTACTTCCGTCGGGACGGGAACGATGTCATTCTGGAGTGCCCGCTGAGCGTCACCGAGGCCCTCCTCGGGACGCGGGTCGATGTGCCGACGCTGACCGAGGGGCAAGTCACGCTCACGATCCCGGCGGGAACCTCGTCCGGGTCCAAGCTGCGGTTGCGGGGAAAAGGGTTCCCGAATCGGAAGACGGGAACGCCGGGCGATCAGTACGTGATCGCCAAGATCGTGGTGCCGAAAGCGGTCGATGCGGAGACTCGCGACCTGCTGACGCAACTGGCCGCGAAGCTCCCACCGGTGGATCGGAGTGAGTGGAAGTAGGGGCGACGACGCTCTTCGGGGATGCATTCGATGCAGCACAACAGAAGACGATTGACCGACGCGTCGCCCCCTTGTACTGGCGGCATGACACGCACGTATACGTCTTTGCGCACTGTCAACTCGAATTGCTCTATAACCATCATGCCGACAAAGCCCGATGGCGGGGGGCGTGCGCATCCGAAACGCCGGTGATCGCATCCCCGCCAGACTCACAGAGGAATGGGAACCACGAAAAGCACGAAAGACACGAAAAAGGCAGGACCGCTGCCTGGAAGAGCGCTGCATTGAAAAGAGACCCGCGTTCTCCATCCAGCCGCGACCAGGCCGAAACCAACCCCTCATTTTCGTGTGTTTCGTGGTTGAACCGCAGAGGATCGAGTGGG